>NZ_JAYGII010000007.1:55000-99319 GCF_034931365.1 Natronospira elongata | reverse complement strand
CTAGGGTGCGCTGCGCCTTGCTGGCCAGAGTTGCTCGATCTACGGGATACCGCTGGCAACGTCAGTGAATATTGGAAGATCAGTCTTGGTAGCCGCGATCGGCCCGAAATGGGTGTCGCGGACGGCGTCGGAGGACGACGGAAATGGATAGAGAACAGGCAACACGCTACATGCAGGACCTGCTTAGGGCAATGGTCCAGCGAGGCGGGTCCGACCTTTTTGTTACGGCGGGTTTTCCGCCGGCCATCAAGGTGGATGGCGAAATGACCCAGCTTACCGACCGGCCCTTGGGGGCCGACCAGAGTGCCTTGCTGGTTCGGGCAATCATGAACGATAAGCAGGCCAAGGCATTTGATGCCACCAAGGAGGCCAATTTCGCCATCAACCCGCGCGGCATTGGCCGTTTCCGTGTCAGTGCCTTCGTTCAACAGGGCCGAACCGGTGCCGTGCTGCGGACCATCAAGACCGAAATTCCCCGCCTGGAAGATCTCCAACTGCCGGAGATTCTGGAAGAAATTGCCATGACCAAGCGTGGACTCGTGATTGTGGTGGGGGCCACCGGCTCGGGTAAGTCCACTACCCTCGCGGGCATGCTGGGGAAGCGCAACCAGAAAAGTCGAGGCCATATCATCACCATCGAGGACCCGGTGGAGTTCGTTCACCCGCATCAGGGGTGCGTGATAACCCAGCGGGAGGTGGGTGTGGATACCGAGGACTGGTATGCGGCCCTGAAGAACACCTTGCGCCAGGCGCCGGATGTGATTCTGATTGGGGAGATCCGTGATCGGGAGACAATGGATTATGCCGTTCAGTTTGCCGAGACCGGCCACCTCTGCCTGTCCACGCTGCACGCCAACAATGCCAACCAGGCACTTGACCGAATCATCAACCTGTTTCCCGAGGAGCGCCGGGAGCAGTTGCTGATGGACCTGGCTCTCAACCTCAAGGCAATCATTTCGCAAAGACTGGTCCGAAATTCCGATGGCGAGGGCATGTCGGTGGCGGTGGAGATCTTGATCAATACGCCATTGATTGCTGACATGATCCAGAAAGGCGAAGTGGGGGAGATCAAGGAAGTCATGGGCCGCTCCCGAGAGTTGGGCATGCAGACCTTCGACCAGGCATTGTTCGAGCTCTTTGAAGCGGGGCGTATCGGTTATGAAGATGCCATCCGTAATGCCGATTCAGCCAATGAGCTTCGTCTCAAGATCAAGCTGGAGAGTGATCGCCAGCCCCGGGATCTGGAGAAAGGGACGGAGAAACTGCACATCATGGAGGACGATGACCCCAGCGGGCATCGTCGTTGATTGGCATTCATCAGCCATTATTTGATGGATAGAGGAAGCAGCCAGGCATGAATATCCAGCCCTATCTCAAGCTCATGGCGGACAAGAAGGCCTCCGACCTTTATATCACCGCCAACGCGCCGGTGAAAATGCGTCTTGAAGGCAAGATGGCTTCGGTCGGCAAGACGGTACTGACGCCCGAGGTGGTGGAGGAAGTCGTCACCAGTGTCTTGAGTGAACGTGACCGACGGGTGCTTGAGGTGGACATGGAAGTGGATTTTGCCCTGTCCGAGAAAGGTATTGGTCGCTTTCGCGGCAATGCCTTTCGCCAGCGGGGGCAACTTGCCATGGTGCTTCGCTATATCCCCTCCAATGTGCCGGAGCTTGATAATCTGGGCCTGCCGGAAGTACTCAAGGACGTGGCAATGACCTCCCGGGGGCTGGTGCTCATGTGCGGCTCAACCGGTTCAGGCAAGTCCACGACCCTGGCGGCGATGATCAACCATCGTAACGAGAATGCCAGTGATCACATTCTCACCATCGAAGACCCCATCGAGTACACCCATAAGCACCGCAAGTCGATTATCAATCAGCGGGAGCTCAACCAGGATACCCTGTCCTATGCCAAGGCCTTGCGCAGTGCCCTGCGTGAGGCGCCGGATGTGATTCAGATTGGTGAGATCCGTGACCGGGAAACCATGGAGGCATCCATTCAGCTTGCCGGTACCGGGCATCTGGCCATCTCCACTCTGCACTCCAATAATGCCCATCAAACCCTGGATCGCATCGTCAATCTCTTTCCCAAGGAACTGCACTCCCAGGTCTTTATGGATCTCGCGCTGAATTTGCGTGCCGTGATTTCTCAGCGCCTGCTGCTGGGCGTGGATGGCAAGCGGGTCGCGGCTTGCGAGGTGATGATCAATACAGCCTACATTTCAGAGCTGATCCTCAAGGGCCAGATCGAGAAGATCTCCGAGGCCATGGAGGATTCCAACGAACCCGGCATGCAGACTTTTGACGAGGCCCTCAGCCAACTCTACCGTGACGGCAAGATTGAACTCGACGAGGCCCTGCGCAATGCCGATTCCCGCGCCAACCTCGAAGCCAAAATCAACTTTGGGTAGGGGAGCCTCGGTGGTGGTCCGAAGCGGTGGCGAGGCTCCCAGGCTGTATGTATCCGTCCGGGATACGCGGTCGGGTGGTTCAGTGGAAGAGGCCGGCCTTGTCGGCGGGTTTTTCCGGGGGGAAGACGGCGTTGGCATCGAACACCGGGCCGTCCACGCAGACCCGTTTCATGGCCGGGCCCTGATCGGTCTCCACCCGCACCACGCAGCCCGCACAGCCACCCACCGCGCAAGCCATGTACTCCTCCAGCGCCACCTGGCAAGGCAGCCCATGCTTCTGTGCCAGGCGGGCGGTGGCTGCCAGCATGGGGGTTGGGCCGCAGGCGTGGATCTCCACTTGGGCGTGGGCATCGGCATCCAGGGATTGCAGCCAGTGATCGGCCAGCTCGGTGACAAAGCCTTCGAAGCAGCCGGGGTAACCCTGGCCACTGGCCAGGCGGCAGGGGATGCCCCAGTCTTCCAGCAGCGGCATGGTGGCGATCACGCCCTCCGGGATGCCGGGAACCATGTGGGTCGATGGCCGGGCCTTGAAGGGGAAGGGGACTTCCGAGCCGAGGGTGGCCAGGGGCTTGACATCCGCTTGCTGCCTGAGGCGATCGGCCAGGAACACCATGGGCGGAATGCCCACACCGCCCCCGATGAGCAGCGGTCGGCGGCGACCGGCACTTGGCTGGAAGGTCTTGCCGATGGGGCCCATGACGCCGATCTGGTCACCGGCCCGCTGTCGCGCCAGCAGCGCCGTTCCCTTGCCCACCACCTTGTAAAGACATTCTACCCAGCCTTCCTCGGCCGAGACCCGCATGATGGACAGGGGGCGGCGCATGGGCAGCGAGCTATCGCAGCGGATATGGACGAAACTGCCGGGTTCGGCCCGGCGGGCGGTTTCCGGGGCTCGAAAGCGAATCACGTATTGCTCTGCGGCATGGGCGACCTGCGCCAGCACTTCGGCCTCTTCCACGAATATACTGCCCCGGTGGGCGGGATGCTTGCTCATAGGATGCTGTCTCCGTGAAATAGCCAGGTCAGGGCGGCCATGCGGGCGGCCACGCCGTTCTGGACCTGATCGAGTATCAGTGAGCGGGGGCCGTCAGCCAGTTCGTCGTCAATTTCCACGCCCCGGTTCATGGGGCCGGGGTGCAGGACACGGGCCGACGGGGCCCATTGCGCCACGCGCGCCTCATTCAAACCCCATTGTTCATGGTAAGCCGTCGGATGGGCCAGTTGTGGATCGGTCAGGACATCCGCTGCGATGCGTTCCCGCTGAATACGCAGAGCCATGATTACCGCTGCCCCCTGAATCGTCTCTTTCAGGTCCTGATGCAGGCTGACCCCGGCCGGGGCGTTGTCGGGCAGGAAACCCTCGGGACCCCCCATTCTAATGCTTGCCGCACCCAGCATGCGCAGGGCCTCCACCGCGGACGCCGCAACCCGGGAATGGCGCAGGTCGCCGACGATGCTGATGTCGAGGCGGGCGAAATCAAAACCGGCTCGCATCAGGGTGAGCATGTCCAGCAAAGCCTGGGTGGGATGCTGACGGGTGCCGGCGCCGGCATTGAGTAGATGGCAATTCGGCGGCAGGACATCGGCCGCGGCCTGAACCACCCGGGCATCGCCATGGCGAATGACAAACAGCCTTACCCCCATGGCGGCCAGCGTGCGAACGGTGTCGACGACGGTTTCACCTTTGACCGTGGAGGTGTGGTTGATGTCCAGGTTGAGGACATCCGCACCCAGTCGGCGGGCGGCGATTTCAAACGAACAGCGGGTGCGGGTGCTGGGCTCGTAGAATAGCTGGGCGACGGTCACCCCCGATAGCTGAGTCCGAGATTCGGTCTGGGGATCGGCGTCGGCATGGGAGCGGGCCAGATCCAGCAGGGTTCGCAGTTGCCCTGGTTCAAGGTCGTCAATGGCCAGCAGATGTTGTGTCATCCCCGTGTGGTCTCCCCGTTCAGTCATTGGTCTTCATTGCTTGAGCCAGTCTTCCAGAATTCGAGCGGCGGCCAGGTCGTCAATGGCCTCCCCGGGGCGGCGTTCGCCAGTACTGGCGGCCGCATGTGAACTCAGGTGTTCGTCCACACTGTAAACGGGTTTGCCGAAACGTCCCTGCAGTTGTCGGGCAAACCGCCGTGCTCTCGGACTGAGCTCGTTGTCACTGCCATCGGCATGCGCCGGTATGCCAACCACCAGGGCCGCCGGTCGCCATTCGCGGATCAGATCAGCGATCTGCTCCCAGTCCGCCTTACCGTTGTCGGCTGGAAGGATGGTTAGCGGGTTGGCCGTCTGGGTCACGGTCTGACCCACGGCGACGCCGATCCGGCGCAATCCGTAATCGAAACCCAGCAGTGTGCCTTGCACCTTGGGCTGGTTCACGCGTGACCCGACTGATCGCTCAGGCGGCTCAAGTCCACACCCATGGCGCGGGCCGATTCCCGCCAGCGCTGGGCCGGTGGCACATCGAACAGGATGCGTGCCTCGGCCGGGCTGCTCAGCCAGGCATTTTCGCTGATTTCCTGTTCCAGCTGGCCCGCGCCCCAGCCGGCATAGCCCAGGGCGACGAAGCTCTTCTCGGGGCCTTTGCCGTCGGCAATGGCGGCCAGGATGTCTCTTGAGCTGGTCACCCCCAGGTCGTTGCCGAGATCGAGGCTGGCCTCCCAGTCCCCCAGGGGCTGGTGCACCACAAAGCCTCTTTCCTGCTCCACCGGCCCACCCTGGAACAGGGGCTGGTTGCCGATGCCGGTTTGAGCCTCTCCCAGTTCCAGTTGCTCGAGCACGTCGCCCAGATGGATGTCTTCCAGGGGGCGATTGATGATAATCCCCAACGCGCCTTCGGGGCCGTGCTCACAGATCAGCGTCACGGTGTGATGAAAGTTGGGATCGCCCAGGGCCGGCATGGCGATCAGAAAGTGTCCGTTTAGATAATCAGGATTGGCCATGGGCGTGGTTTCTTGGCGCGCAAATGGATTCCCATTCTACCAGTCGCCCGTGGTCGGGGTGAAAGGGGTCAGCTGCCGGCAGGTAGCCGCACACCGGTGCGGATGGTGCGGTCGGTCCCGAATTCCCAGCGGAAAGCGAAACGAATCACATCGGCCTCTTCGCGAATCGCCTCGGGAAAAGCGGCGAAGGGGGAAGCTGTCCGGACAATGCGGGCGGCGGCCCGGTCCAGGGTGGGATGGCCAGAGCTTTCCAGTGGCCGGACTTCACGGAGGGTACCATCGGCGGCGATGGCCACTTCCAGGGTGAGGGCGCCGGTCAGGCCGTCGCGCCGTGCTTCCACCGGGTAGTGTTCATTGCCCACCGATTCCACCCGGCGGCGCCAGCCTTCCAGATACTCGGCATAGGCGTGCTCCCGGGTGTTGACCTGAATGAACTTCTCGCGTGGGTCGTCACTGTGGGCCAGGGGTTGGCGATCATCGTCGCTAATGGGGTCGGCCTGCTCAGCGCCATCGGTGAGCAGGCGGGCCAACTGCAGTGGCTGGCGGGTATCCCGCGGCGTGGTGTTGGCACTGGCAACCCGTTCCGGACTGCTCTCGGTGGTCAGCAGCGGGTTGCTTTCCGGTTCCGGCTCAAGACTGTCCAGGCTGTCGGGGGATTCACTGCCATCGGTGACATCCACCTCGGTTTCCTCGGCCCAGCCCTCTTCCAGTCCTGGGTTGGGAATCTGGTCCAGGGTGGATTGGGCGGATTCCGGACGGACGCGTTCCTCCACGTTCCCCGCCCCGCGCTGGTCGGCCTGGGCCAGATAATCCGCCTCTTCCGGGGGGCGCTCGTCCGGGGTCGCGACCAGGGTGACCTCCAGGGTGTTGGCCCGCAGTTCACCCGGCTGGTCGGCGGAGAAACTTACCCCCAGGATGACCATGCCGTGCAACAGGGCAGCCAGAAAGACCGTCGTGATCAGGCGATCACGGGACCCGGGGCGCAGTTTCACCACCTCAATCTGTCGCATGGGACGCGGTCCTCCCGCCCTTCGGGGTTGTTTCCAGCTGTTTCAATGTCTCAGACGCTATCATGCCGGTAAAGATTCCCAACGGCAGCGCGGCAATCATGAGCCAGGGTGCCAGAAGCCAGAGGCCATCATGTGGGATCAGCAGCAGGCGCACGATAAGCAATTGTCCCCCGACATGGGCCACCGATGCCAGTGCCCCGCTGCCAATGGGGCTCAGGCCCAGGCGCAGCAAGGGGCGCACGACCGCCAGGCTGAGCAGCACCGCCAGGGCCCCCACCAGGCTGAGCAGGAAGGCCGGCGCCAGAAAGGTGCCGATCAGCAGGCTGCCACCGACCACCCGCAATAAATTGACCCAAGCGGCCATGGCCAGACCATAGCGGAACAGCACCACCAGGGTGATGACATTGGCCAGGCCGGGCCTGAGCCCCGGCACCGGGCTGGGAATGGCTGTCTCCAGCACATGGATGATCACGGCAAGCGCCGCCAGGCCGACCACCAGGCGATCCTGTTCAGAAGTTGATGCTGTCATAGCCGTTTTCTTCCGCTTCCAGGCGGATGTGAACGCGATTGGGGATGCAGGTCGCGCTGTCGCCATGTTGGCTCAGCCATCCCCGACGCAGGCAGATCCGGTCTGGGCAGGGGGCATCGGCAAAGCGAATGCGACCGTTGCTCACTTCCAGAAGGCTCTCCCCCAGGGGGCCGCTCACCGTGTATTCGCCGGCTCGGGAGAGATTGATCCGCTTCACGATTGTATCTTCCGCCATCACCAGAGCGGTATCACCGCTACGCCCATCCAGGCTCATCGCCAACAGCAGCCCCAGGCTGGCCGCCAGTATGAGGATCACAAGACAGTCGAGCAGGGACGGTCGTGGCATCAGGGAAGCGCTTTGACAGTTACGTCGGGTTGGCGTTGATCGAATTCGATCCGTGCCTCCATGGCCGGTGACAACTCTACCTGGCCATCGGGCGTGACCAGCATCACGGTGTCCACCTCCATTTGCGCCGCCAGCTCGGGCCAAGCACCGGGGCCGGCGACAAACAGGGCGGTGGCCGCCGCGTCTGCCCGGGCGCATTCGGTGCTGATCACGGTGACCGAGGCGCTGGCGTCGGCGGGGTGGCCAGTCCGCGGATCGAGGATGTGGTGATAGGCCTCACCATCATGTTCGAAGGTTCGCTCATAGTCGCCCGATGTCATCACGCATTCTCCGTCGGTCACCGTCACGCCGGCCAGCACGCCGTCCCCGCGCGGATCCAGAATGCCGATCCGCCAGGCGCGGGCGTCAACGCTGTCGCCACCAGCACGGCCCAGGGCAAGAAGGTCACCACCGGCATTGATGATGCCGTGCTCGAGCCCGGCGGCATCCAGGTTTTCGTGCAGTCGATCCAGGCTGAGCCCCTTGGCGAAACCGCCCAGGTCCAGGCGGAATCCCTGCCCGGGGCCCCGGAGCAGGCCAGAATCGAGTTGCAGGGCGCTCACTGGGGGCAGTGACTCAAGCAGGCCATGCAGTGATTCCTCGCTCGGTGGCGGTCCCGCTTTGCGAGGCTGACGGTGAAAGCTCCAGGTTTCCACCAATGCCCCGATGCCGGGGTGAAACAGGCCCTCGCTTTGTTGACCCAGCAGCAGCGCCTGCTCGATGCCATCGCGCAGGGAAGCGGGCACATTGGCCTGGCCGTCATTGGCCAGACGCTGATTTAGGCGCCCAAGCTCGCCGCCACCCCAGCCGTCCCAGCGCTGCTCGTGGACCTCAAAATGGGATTCGATCAGCCGGGTCGCCGACTCGGTGGACAGGGGGCCCTCGATCAGGGTGAGATCAATCCGGGTGCCCATGGCATGGAAATGCGCCTGCTGGCGCTCTGCTTCCTCGTCTGGCTGGCAGGCACTCAGCAGGCCCGCCACCAGGACGGTCGCGGCCAGCCTCACCATCCTTCCAGCTCCGCCAGTTCGTCCATCAGTTGAGCGCTGATATTGCTGCCGTAGATGTGGTCCAGTTCGCGTACGCAGGTGGGACTGGTGACATTGATTTCGGTGACATAGTCGCCAATCACGTCCAGGCCCACGAACATCAGGCCCTTGTCTCGCATCACCGGGCCGATTCGCTCGATCAGCCAGTGATCTCGTTCACGCAGCTCCGATCCCTGAACCGTGCCGCCGGCGGCGATGTTGCCCCGGGATTCGCCGGCGCGGGGCAACCGCGCCAGTGCCGGGCCGGTGGCTTTGCCATTGACCAGCAGTATGCGACGGTCGCCATCGCGGATTTCCGGCAGATACCGCTGGGCCAGGGCAAAGCGGGCGCCGCTGGCGGTCAGATGCTCGAGAATGACGCTGGTGTTGGGGTCGCCATCGCGGACCACGAAAATATCCCGTCCGCCCATGCCGTCCAGGGGTTTGAGCACCGCGTGTCCCTGATCCCGGATAAAGCCCCGCAGTCGGTCACCGTCCCGCGCAATCACGGTGGGTGGGCAGCATTCCGGGAACCAGGCGGTATAAACCTTCTCGCTCACATCACGCAGACTGGCGGGGCGGTTCACCACCCGCAGGCCCTCGTCCGCGGCCCGCTCGAGAATATAGGTGGCGTAGATATACTCCATGTCGAAGGGCGGGTCCTTGCGCATCAGCAGACAGTCCAGGGATGACAGTGGTCCTTCCTGGGGCTCGCCCAGATCGAAATAATCCTGATCCTGGTCCCGGACGGTCAGGGGGCGCCAGCGGCCCATGGCGCGGCCATCCTGCAGAAATATATCTTCCAGGGTCAGATAGGACAGGGCCCAGTCCCGGTTCTGGATCTCCAGCATCATTGCCAGGGTGGTGTCCTTGTGCGGGGTGATGGATTCGATCGGATCCATGACCACGCCCACATTGGGTCTGCGGTTCGTCATTGCGCTGTCCTGTGTTATGACTCAAGGCGGCTGGGCTTGGCCGTTCAGTGTACCGCCTGGCTCGGGTTTTCGAGGCCAGGGTGGACGGAAATCCGGCAAATTCCCAGTGTTCCGTGAACCAGTTCAAGGAAATTTCGTGGATTGTCCGCTAATATTATGATAGAACGCGATAATATTACCCGGTAAGGGACGGTATTCTGGTCCGCATCGGGGCAATCCATGGGTGCAAGGGCGGCTTTTGGCGTGGAAATGGCGTAGAGTGTCAAGGCACGGTAGTCGTCCGAGGGGGATCGTGTGATGGATCGGACAATGGCTGCCGCCGGTTCGGGCAACGCCGGAATGGTCCGCCCGCCAGCAGACCATGACAAGTTTCGCAATACGATGGAGGTTCCGGTGGCGAATGACGGCGATCTGAGTGGACTCAAGGTCCTGGTCATCGATGACAGTAAAACCATTCGCCGCACGGCTGAGACCCTGCTGAAGAAGGCCGGCTGCGAGGTGTTGACCGCCGTGGACGGTTTCGAGGCGCTTTCGGTCATCGCCGAATCCGAACCCGACATCATCTTCGTGGACATCATGATGCCGCGTCTCGACGGCTATCAGACCTGCGCGCTGATCAAGCGCAATAACAGCTTCCGCAATACGCCGGTCATCATGCTGTCCAGCAAGGACGGCTTGTTCGACCGTGCTCGCGGTCGCATCGTCGGGTCTGAAGAGTATCTGACAAAACCGTTCACGCGAGACGAATTACTGGGGGCGATCGAGAATCACGTGCGACGCACGGCCTGATCGTTGTTTTCGGCAAGCGACGACGACTAAAACCCTAAAGCGACATAATTCTGGAGGAACAAGGTAATGGCGACGGTCTTGATTGTTGATGACTCCCCCACCGAGGTGCATGTTTTCAAGTCCCAGTTGGAGAAGGCGGGCTACGAGGTGATTGCCGCTGAATCCGGTGAGGAAGGTCTCGAAAAGGCCCGCAGCGAAAAGCCGGATGTGATCATCATGGACGTGGTGATGCCCGGCATGAGTGGTTTTCAGGCCACTCGTCAGCTGGCAAAGAACGACAATACCCGCGATATCCCGGTGATCATCATCACCACCAAGGATCAGGAGACTGACAAGATCTGGGGCATGCGTCAGGGTGCCATCGCCTATCTGGTCAAGCCGGTGAAGGAAGATCAGCTCATCGGCAAGGTCAAGGAAGCATTGGAGAAGTAATTCGTCATGGCCGACATCACCACCCTTTCGGATCTGGTCGACCAGCCCTTCCGCCTGCTGCAGGAGCTGGACCGTCGTTGCCGCCAGGCAGCAGCGGGGCGCCAGCAGGAAGCGACCCTGGAGACCGGGGACGAATGGGTGGGGGTTGGCATGCGTATGGGCGAGCACAACATCCTGGTGCCCCGGGAGGAGGTCAGGGAAGTGCTGCCCATGCCCGATCTGGCCCGAGTACCCGGTGCCCGGGCCTGGTTGCTTGGTCTGGCCAATGTTCGTGGTCAATTGTTGTCCGTGGTGGATCTCCGCCAGCTTGGCGGTGGTGAAAGCACCCCGCTGGATCGCCGAAGTCGCGTGATTGCCGTGAAGCATCCGGAAATTCCCGCTGGCCTTCTGGTCAGTGAAGTGCGTGGCTTTCGCCGTTTCCAGTCGGACGAGGCCGTGGACGAAGCGAATGATGAACTGGGGGCCGAGTTTCGCCCCTTTGTCCGCGGTGCATTCCGCCGTGGTGAGGAGTACTGGACGGTACTCAGTTTCCGGGACCTGGTGGAAAGTCAGCTTTTCCTCCAGGCCGCTCAGTGAAAATGGCGATTGACCGGTGCAAGCACATGACCGGAATCGAGAACGATGAACGACACCAGGTGAAGACTCATGGCTAAGTCCTCCGGTACCACTTCCAACAAGCTCCTCTACGTCCTGATCGTGGTGGTGCTCGCTCTGCTCGCGGCGGCGATCGTGAATTTCTTCTTCGTGACCCAGAGGGCGGCTCATGATGAGGAGTTTCTGGGGTATGCAGCGGAAGCCGCAGTCATTTCCCAGAGTGTTTCCAAGAACGCTCAGCTTGCGGTCGATGGTAATCGGGAAGCCATTCAGCGACTCTACACTGACCGTGAGCGCTTTGACCGAAACCTGGACAGGATGCGGCGGGGTAACCCCGATACCTTGCTTCCGGCCCCGCCAAGGCAGGTCCGTCAGGAGTTGAGCATTGTCGAGGATCGCTGGTCTGATACCGGCCGTGGCGCGGCTCAGCTGCTTCTGGACCAGGGGGACATGATTCGTCGTAGTCATCAGTCCCTGGAAATCATTGATGAGAATATTGGGCCGCTACAGAACAGTATTGAAGCGCTGGGCGATCGCCTGCTGGAAATTAATGCGGGAGCCAGCCAGGTATTCCATCAGGGACGGATGGCTCAGCTGGCGCCGCGTATTCATCAGTGGAGCGTGTCTCTGGTGACCGGTAGTGGTGATCCGGGTGTGGCGCAGCGTCGAATTGGTGATGACAATGCCTTCTTCGGGCGTCTGGTCCGGGGCTTTCAGGATGGCGATGACAGCCTGGGTGTGGAGGCAGTGGCTGATAGCGAGGCTCAGTCCATCCTGACCGATATCAGCGTCTACTACGGGCGTATCAATGATGAAGTCAGCCGGATCGAGGGCCAACGGGCAGAGCTTTTGTCCGTCCATCGGGCCAATAGTGCTCTGGCGGAGATCAGTGACAGCCTGCTGGCGGGTATCCGCTCTGTTGAAAGTACTTACCGCCGTTCCATCGACGATCGCATGTTTTCGGCCACCTATGGTTACATTTTTGGTGGTTTGGCCCTGCTGATTCTGGCGGTGCTCATCTATGTCTATGTGCTGACCTCCGACACCCGTAAGGCGGCGGCGCTGCAGCAAGAGCAGAACGAGCGGAACCAGGAGGCCATTCTGCGTCTGCTGGACGAGCTGGGCAGTCTGGCTGATGGCGATCTGACCGTGCAGGTCTCGGTGACCGAGGACATCACCGGTGCCATCGCCGACTCCATTAATTACGCGGTGGACGCCCTCCGGGAGCTGGTGGTAACCATTAACGATACCGCGGTGCGTGTGGATGCCACGGCCCAGCAGACGCGAGCGACCGCGTCTCATCTGGCCGAGGCATCCGAGCATCAGAGTTCGGAAATTACATCCGCCAGCCGTCAGATTCAGGAAATGGCCGAGTCCATTGAGCAGGTCTCGGAGAATGCCGAGCGTTCCACCCGAGTGGCGCAGCAGTCGGTGGAGATTGCCCATAAGGGCGGCGATGCAGTGCGTCGCACCATCGACGGCATGAACAATATTCGGGAAAACATTCAGGAGACCTCCAAGCGAATCAAGCGACTTGGTGAGAGTTCCCAGGAAATTGGCGATATCGTGGAGCTGATTAACGATATTGCCGAGCAGACCAATATTCTCGCCCTCAACGCGGCCATTCAGGCATCTGCTGCCGGTGAGGCCGGTCGCGGCTTCGCGGTGGTGGCTGACGAAGTGCAGCGACTCGCGGAACGGTCCGGTAATGCCACCCGGCAGATTGAAGCCCTGGTGAAGACCATTCAGACCGATACCAACGAAGCCGTGATCTCAATGGAGCACTCCACATCGGGTGTGGTGAGCGGGGCGCGCCTGGCGGAAAATGCGGGTGAGGCCCTGGATGAGATTGAGAAAGTGTCCAACCATATTGCGACACTCATTCAGAGTATTTCCGGTGCCGCCCGTCAGCAAGCGCAGGCTGCCAGTGACGTCTCTCGCACCATGCAGGTGATTCAGGAGATTACCTCTCAGACGCACGAAGGCACCACTGCCACTGCCGACAATATTGGCAAGCTGGCCGCATTGGCTACCGAGCTGCGTAAATCCGTTTCCGGCTTCAAGCTCCCGGGCAAGCAGGAGGAGCAAACCATGGTCATGTCTTCCGAAGACGTTGACCAGGGCGAATCGGAAGCCCTTGAAGACGGGGAGATGGCTTCCCTTGAAGATATGCCGGAAGACAGTGATGATCTTTCCAGTCTGGAGTCCGGCGATATCGAAGACAGCGTTGATGAGCAGGAAGGCGGGCTGGACGAATTTGTCGATGAAATCGACTGGCCGGAAGATGATGAGGCTGGTGACAGCGAGCAGAAACGTCAGCGGGATACTGAGCGCGTGGATTGATTGCCCGCGCTGTGTGGATCATTAGCCGGCAGAGACCGGCCAGGGAGTGGTCAGGTATGCGATTTGCCGCAGCCTGATCGAAAATTTCAGTCATCTCCCCCGCGGGGGTGATTGTCGGTGCAAACAGTGACCGGGACCGGAGCCATGACACAGGCCGCATCCGACTCGCTTCTGTGGATTAAGAGCGAGCTCGATACTACCTTCACCCAGGCGCGCCATGGGCTTGAGGCCTATGTGGAGGATGAGGAGGCCAAGGGTCTCGATGACTGCCTGCGTGCTTTGCGTCAGGCCCACGGCACCTTGCGAATGGTGGAGGTGTTCGGTGCTGCCATGCTGGCCGAGGAAATGGAGGCCTTGGGGCGGGCAGTCGCCGACGAAGCGGTCAACGACCGCGATGCGGCGCTGGAAGTGCTCAGCCGCGGCCTCCTTCAGCTTCCGGATTACCTTGAGCGTATCGTGGCGGGTCAGCCCGATGTGCCCCTCGCCCTGCTGTCTCTGATCAACGACATGCGTTCGGCTCGTGGCCGGCCTCTGTTGAGTGAAAGTGCAGTCTTTGCCCGGGATATTGGTGGCCGCCGTGTTACCGAGGAGGTTGCCCGGCCAGGTGCGGCGGTTGGCGACAGTCAGCAGGTGGCGGTCAAGCTACGAGGCAAGTTCCAGAAAGCCCTGTTGGGCTGGTATCGCGACCCCACTGCCGGAAAGTATCTGAAAGCCCTGTCAAAAATTGCCGAGAAGCTCGAGGAGGCATCCGAGTCGCCGCCGGTTTTCCAGCTGTGGTGGGTCGTCGGTGGGGCGCTTGAGGCCTTGGCCCACGGCGGGCTTGAGGCGGATGTCAGCTTCAAGCAGTTGATGGGGCGGGTTGATCGGGAAATCAAACGCCTGGCCAATGAGGGTGAGATCGCCATTCAGGCGGACCCACCTGAAGAGCTTATCAACAACCTGCTCTACTACATTGCCCGCTCCACCGCAGGTGGTGATCGTGTCAGTGGCATACGAGAGAGCTTCCGCCTGGATGAGTTTCTGCCAGACGAAGAGCGGGTCAAATCCGTCGAGGCCGCCCTTTCCGGGCCTAATGCGCAGCTCATGCAGACGGTGTCGGCGGCGGTCAAGGAGGACCTGGCTCGGGTCAAGGACACTCTGGATATCCATGTCCGCATGGGGCGTGCCGAGACTGACGAACTGGAGCCCCTGTCGGACTTGCTGCGCAAGGTTTCGGACACCCTTGGCATGCTCGGCCTGGATAAGCTGAAGGATCGTGTCAGCCAGGAGCAGGACAGTCTTTCACGCATGATTGCGGCTCAGGCGGTGGACGATGACGGCCTGATGCAGACCGCGAGTGCATTGCTTCAGGTCGAGGAAAGCCTGGACCGGCAGATGAGCGGTGTCTCGGGTGCCGACGATGAAGACGATGGTGCCTATGGTGAGGTGTCCGGCGCTGTTATTCGCGAGTGCATCGTCAATCTGGCCAAGGTCAAGGAGCGGGTGCAGGATTTTGTCAAATCCCCGGCGGAAAAGGAAAAGCTGGAGGCCATTCCCGATCTGGTCCAGCAGATCCGGGCGGGCCTCGGCCTGCTGGAACTGAATCGGGCCGGGGAGATTCTCCAGGCTGCCGCCCTTTTCATCCGTGACCGTGTGGTTGGCAGTGATCAGCCACCGGCGCCAGAGACGCTGGACCGGCTGGCGGATGCCATTGTCAGCACAGAGTTTTATCTGGAAACCATCCAGCAGGGCCGAGGGTACCCAGAGTCCATGCTGGACAATGCGGAGCACTGCATATCGGAGATTGGCTACCGGCCTGGTGCCTTGCCGGGAGAGGCGAAAGAGCCCTCGATCGAACCGCCTACTGAAACTGAAGACACCTTGGCACCAGAAGCCGACGAGGCAGTCAGTGCCGACGCCGATACGTCGGCGACCGATGGGCTTGAAATCGAGTTTGATGCAGAGCCGGGTGATGGTGCCGATGCGCCATCCGCCGACGCTTCGGATGGCGCTCCCGCCGAGTCGGCCGAGGTCAGTGAACCCGACCCGGAGCCTGCCGCTGAAACAGCGCCCACTCCAGCAGAGACGCCGGCACCCGCCGCGCCCGTTGAGGCGCGCAAGAAGATACCGGCTCCGGAAGATATCTCAGAGGAAATCGTGGATATCTTCCTGGAAGAGGCGGAAGAAGAGCTCGCTTCCCTGCGGGAGAACTATCCACGCTGGCGCGAGAATCCGGGCGACCAGGAAGCCCTGACCACTGTTCGACGCTCCTTCCACACGCTCAAGGGTTCCGGGCGGATGGTGGGTGCGGAATTTATCGGCGAGTTTGCCTGGTCCTTCGAGAACCTTCTCAATCGCGTCATTGATCGCACGATTGATGCCAAACCGGCCCTGATTGATCACGTCGGCGAGGCTATCGAAGCCATCCCCGAGTTGGTGGCTCAGCTCAAGGGAGAAGGTGAGCCCCAAGTGGATGCGATTGGGCTGATGGAAACCGCTGATGCCTGGAGCCGCGGCGAAGAGCCAGCTCCGCAAGCAGCGCCTGACCTGCATGCCGGTAGCCTCGGCAGTGACGGCGAGGCCGAGTCCACTGCCGGGGACGAAGGCACCGAACTGCCGGGGGCTCCAGAGATGCCGGAGCAGACCCCGGCCGAGCCGGAAGTCGAAAAAGAGGCCGAGGCCGAGCTCGAGCCGCATGTTAGCGACGAGACCCAGCGGCATGAAGGCGAACAGGACGGTGATGACGATTGGCCGTCCCTCGATGGTATTAGCCTGGAAGAGGCCACGGATGAGGCCAGTCCGGATTCACTGGCGACAGAAGGCGAGGACGAGCCAGTCGATGGTCTCGACGATGAACCGGCCATGGATCCGGTGCTCTATGACATTTTCCGCAAGGAGGCCGAGCGTCACCTTGCCACCCTGGATACCGCAACCGAGGAGGTCTTGCAGGAAGGTGAAATCAGCAGTGACCTGCTGCGCGCTTTGCACACCCTGAACGGGAGCTCCCACACGGCTGATGTGAGTGAGATACCGGCGGTGATGCAACCGCTGGAGAAAGCAGCGCTGGCGATGCAGGAACAGGGCCTGACACCGGGCGAGAATTTCGCTGATGTCTTGAAGGACGCCATTGCGGCCGTTCGCGAGATGATCGAGGGCTTGGCTACTTCGGCAGGCGCTGCCGAACCCGATTCTGATTTGCTGGCGCGAGTCCGCGAGCTGATGCCTGCGGAGGAGGAGTCTGCCCCGGCGGCTGAAGAGCCGAGTGAAGCCGCGCCATCCGCTTCAGCAACCGAGCCGCGCCGGGCCAGCGAGATCGCGCTTGAAGACCTGCCCGATTACGATGAAGAGCTCGCCGATGTTTTCATGGAAGAGGCCCGCGAGTTGCAGGAGGCCATGGACGAGGCTCTCAATAACTGGCAGTCCGACCATGATGACACCGCCCTGGTCGCCGCTCTGCAGCGTCATCTCCATACCCTCAAGGGTGGCGCCCGGATGTCGGGCTTGACCCCCATGGGGGACCTCAGCCATGAAATGGAAACGGTTCTGACCAAGGCGGTGGATGGCAAGCTGCCAGTGAGCACCGAGTTCACGGCTTTGATTCAACGTTGCGTTGACCGTGTTCACCGGATGGTGGAACAGGTTGCCGAAGGCTCCGTGATCGTTGACGGGAGCGACCTGGTGCAGGAACTGCAGCGGCTCGATGCACGGGGCGGACAAGTCTTTGACGACGAAGACACGGTAACCGAGGCCCCGGATGACCATCTTGATCAGCCAAGCGACGACGATGTCGAGCTGGACTTTGAGTCTGAGCCTGGGCCCAGTTTTGAAACCGAGGTGGACAGCCACCCAGAGCCAGACGAAGAAGCGAAAGCGCCGGAGCCGGAGCTGCCGGCCCCGACGGAAACAGCGCCAGGCCGTGAGGCCAAGCCCGCTCCCAGTGGTCTGGATGCGGTCGAGGAGCATGGAGAGCGTCGTGCCGCTCCTCGGGTCCAGCAGGAGGTGGTGCGTGTGCGGGCTGATCTCCTGGAGAACCTGCTCAACAATGCAGGCGAGGTCAGCATCTACCGTTCTCGGGTGGAGCAGCAGCTCTCCAATATGGACTTCCACCTCAAGGAGTTGGACCAGACGGTGGATCGCCTGCGTCAGCAGTTCCGTAATCTGGAAATCGAGATCGAGGCACAGGTCCGATATCAGTGGGAGATGGAGGAAGGCGAGACCAACCCGGAATTCGATCCCCTGGAGTTGGACCGTTATTCAGCCCTCCAGCAGTTGTCTCGAGCGCTGCAGGAATCCGTGAGTGACCTGGTCAGCCTCCAGGGCTTGCTGTCCAACCATGCCCGTGAGGCGGAAACCCTGTTGGTTCAGCAGTCCCGGGTGAATACCGATCTCCAGGATGGGCTCATGCGTACCCGCATGCTGCCCTTCTCGCGTCATGCGCAGCGTCTCCGCCGTCTGGTGCGCCAGACCGCCGCGGAGGAAGGCAAGGAAGTGGAATTGCGCCTGATCGGCGGCGAGGGCGAGATGGATCGCCAGGTGCTGGAGCGGATTATTGCGCCCCTGGAACACATGTTGCGTAACGCAGTCATTCATGGCCTGGAAAAGCCTGAAGCGCGGGATCAGGAAGGCAAGCCCAAGGAAGGTCTGATCGCCATCGAGCTACACCGGGAAGGTTCGGAGGTGGTGATTGAAATCATGGATGATGGTCGCGGCCTGAACGTTGAGAAGATTCGCAAGCGTGCTGAAGACATGGGCATGCTCCGTCCGGGCAGTGACTTGCCGGAGTCCGATGTTATCCAGTTTATCCTGGAACCCGGCTTTTCCACCGCCGACACCGTGACTCAGTCAGCCGGTCGGGGCGTGGGAATGGATGTAGTCCATAGCGAGATCAAACAGCTCGGCGGTAGCCTTCACATGACGTCCAGTGAGGGCGTGGGCTCCCGTTTCACGATTCGATTGCCCTACACCCTCGCCATTACCCAGGCCTTGATGGTGGAAGTGGCGGATGAAGTGTTTGCCATTCCGTTGCCGTCCATCGAGGGTATCGTGCGTATTCCACGGGATGAGGTTCAAGAAAAACTGGGCCAGGAGAATCCGAGTTTCCGTTATGGTGGACGTGATTACGAGCTACAGCATTTGAGCGGCATGCTTGGCTTTGGCCAGCCAAACCTGACGGATGACGTCGCATCACTTCCTGTGCTTCTGGTGCGCGTGGGTGATCATGCCTCGGCGCTTGTCACCGAAGGCATGCGGGGCAGCCGCGAGGTGGTGGTGAAATCCGTCGGTCCGCAGATCGCCAACGTTCGCGGCATCTCCGGTGCCACCATCATGGGTGATGGCAGCATCGTGCTCATCCTTGATGTCGGTGGCATGGTCCGCGGCGGTGTCCGGGCGGTGACCACCGACATGGCCGATGCCCAGCCTGAACCGACCCGGGATGAGCCGCCGACCGTGATGGTGGTGGACGATTCCATCACCGTGCGTCGCGTCACCGAGCGCCTGCTCAAGCGTTACGGACTGAATGTGATGACTGCCAAGGATGGTGTGGACGCGCTGGCCGAGCTGCAGGATCGAAAGCCCGACGTCATGCTGCTGGACATCGAGATGCCGCGCATGGATGGTTATGAGCTGGCGACCCATATGCGTAATGATGAAGAGCTCAAGTCGGTGCCTATCATCATGATCACCTCCCGTACCGGCGACAAACACCGCAACCGGGCCTTTGAGATTGGTGTGGACCGTTATCTGGGCAAGCCCTATCAGGAAACCGAGCTGATGGAGAATATTCGCTCGCTGGTCAGTGATTTTGATCCCCAGAGAACGCGTTGGGGTAATGACTAATCTCGGCCCACAGCCCGGCGGCCATGCATTTGGATGGATGAGCTCTCATGACTGAGCGGATTGAAGATGTTTATAGTCTCCTGGTGCCCATCAGTGGTGGCAAACTGATCGTGCCGCGCACGGCAGTGAGTGAGGTGATGGGCTATAGCCCGCCCCGTGGCCGGCCGGATAATGCGCCGGAATGGTTTATGGGCATGGTTCGCTGGGAGCGCCAGGAAGTTCCCCTGATCTGTTTCGAAGCCGCCTGCGGCCGGGGGATTCCCGAAAGCAGCAGCCGAACCCGAATCACCTATTTTCACGCCCTCAAGGGCTGGCTCAACCCGCCCATCCTGGCGATCATGACCCAGGGTTACCCTTACCTCGTGAGGGTGACCGAGGGGGTATTGAGCGCGGGTGGGCAGCCCGACCTGCCGGAGCGGGCGCCGGTGATCACCCAGGTACGAATGGCCAATGAGCGGCCTCTGGTTCCGGACCTGGAAAGCCTGGAAGAGCGTATTCGGGAGTACCTCCCCGAGCGTGCCGAGGCAATTGGCGACGAAGGTTAGACTGGGCGCCTGAGCCCGGAGCGGGAAGCGTGTGTCTCAGAAATCCCCGTGCAACGCCTGCAGGGCGGCCAGTGCCGCTACGCCGGCGGTTTCTGTCCGGAGAATTCGAGGCCCCATGCGAATACCCCGATAGCCCGCTTCCCTGAGTACCGTAAGCTCCAAATCACTCAAGCCCCCCTCGGGTCCAACGACCAGTGTCATACTGTCGTGCCTTTCCAGAGATGACAGGGTTTCGCTGCCATTGGAGTCCAGGAACAGACCCAGGCCGTCGGGATTGGGTGGACTATCCATCAGCGTGCTCGGCGTGCCGAGCTCCGGCAGCCGGTTGCGTCCGCACTGTTCGCAGGCGGAAACGATCACCCCCTGCCAATGGGCCATCCGCTTTGCCAGCCTTTTCTCATCCAGCCGCACCACACTTCTTTCACAGAAAATCGGATGGATGGCGCTGACCCCAAGCTCAACCGCCTTTTGCAGGCTGTAATCCATCCGGTTGCCGCGGCTGATGCCCTGCACCAGAGTGAGTGCCAGTGGTGATTCCACCTCGCGCTCAATGGACTCGCCGATCAGAACCCGGTCTTCCCCCAACAACTCACCCTCGTGCTCATGCCCCCGACCGTCAAAGACCTGCACGGGATGTCCGTCTTTCAGGCGCAGGACACGACGCAGATGATGGGCCGTGTCACGCGTCAGGCTAAGCTCCTGGCCGACCGCCAACTGAGCGTCAAGAAGTACTCTGGGTATGCGCATGGCAGCATTCTCATTCAGTCACGGGTAGCCAGGTCAATGCCCTCCAGGGCCATTTTCGCCACATGGTCGATCTGCGACTCGGTGATCACATAGGGCGGCATGAAGTAAAAGACATGGCCCAGGGGCCGCATCAAAACCTCGTTGGCCAGGCCGTGCTGGTAAACCTTCAGCCCGCGCCTTTCATGCCAGGGGAAGGGCTCCCTACGCTTAGGATCCTTCATCATCTCCGCCGCCAGAATCATGCCATGCTGACGCACCTCCCGCACATGGGGGTGATCGGCAAGTGGTGCAAACGCCCGCGCTGCGTGCTCAGCCAGCTCCCGATTACGCACGATAATCTGATCATCTTCGAAGATCTTCAAGGTCTCAAGCGCAACACGGCAAGCCAGGGGATTGCCGGTATAGCTGTGCGAGTGGAGGAAGGCGGTCAGATTGTCGTATTCATCGTAGAAGGCCTGATAGATCTTCTCGGTGGTCATGACCGCCGAAAGGGGCAGATAACCGGCGGTGAGGCCCTTCGACAGGCACATGAAATCCGGAGTGATATTGGCCTGCTCGCAGGCGAACAAGGTGCCGGTGCGCCCGAAGCCTACTGCAATCTCATCGGCAATCAGGTGGATATCGTATTCATCGCAGGCCTCCCGGAGCAGCTCCAGATAGACCGGATGATACATGCGCATCCCACCGGCACATTGCACCAGGGGCTCAAGAATGACCGCACTAACCTCTTGGTGGTGACGGGCAATCAGCTTCCGCATGGGCTCGAACTGTCGGCGGGAATAGGCTTCCCAGGATTCGCCCTCTTCGCGCTCGAAACAGTCGGGCGTTGGTGCGGCCAGGGTCTCCATCAGCAGTGGACCGTAGGTTTCCTTGTAAAGGGCCACATTGCCCACTGCCAGGGCGCCCAGGGTTTCGCCATGGTAGCTGTTGGCAAGCGTAATGAAGCGCTTTTTCTCAGGTCGGCGCAGGTTGCGCCAGTAGTGGTAGCTCATCTTCACTGCTACCTCGACTGCTGCCGAGCCATTGTCGGCGTAGAAGCAGCGGCTGAGCCCGGCTGGGGTCACCTCCACCAGCTTCTCCGCCAGCTCTACGGCCGGTTCATGGCTAAAGCCGGCGAGAATCACATGTTCCAGCGATTCCATCTGGTCGCGGAGGGCGGCATTGATTCGCGGATTGGCATGCCCGAAGAGATTGACCCACCAGGAGCTGATGGCATCGATGTAGCGGTTGCCGTCAAAATCCTCCAGCCACACCCCCTTGCCCCGTTTCACCGGGACCAGTGGCAGCCATTCGTGGTCCTTCATCTGGGTGCAGGGGTGCCAGAGCGCGGCCAGGTCCCGCGCCACCAGGGAAGCGTTGTCCGTCATCGTTGAAAGCCCTTATTGTGTAAACCAAATGTTGCGTATTCTGGTTTACCGCTCCTTGCAACGCAATGGGCTTCGGTTGAGGTAAGCCCTTTCGATGCGGTGACGGGTTGCGTCCCGGCTTCGGTCCTGGTGGCCTTGCTCAGGGACGTAGACCCATCCCTGGGGGCTCTGCACGCGACGTCCTGTCGCTCACAGCCCTGAGCAAGCCCACCAGGACCGAAGCCTACCTTTGGTGGCGGTCACCTGGGCAGTGCTAGCGGAGGGTTTGGTTCAGTCTTATGTCTTGTTGCCATTCGGAGGACCTAAATCGCGGCAGTCCTGCCGCGATTAAACGGGCCGAATCGACGACCATCGGCTCGATATCAGAATATGCCATCAGCATGCACGGCCCAGGTGACCCCCAACAAAGGTAGGCCTGTCGCCACCTAGGCCGGAACGTAACCCGTCACCGGCGTCGAAGGGGATTACCCCAACCGAAGCCCACGAAACCCTTGGCAAGAAATAGCGCCAAGAAACCGCCCCGATTGCGCCCAGACAGCCTTGAATACCGTGCGCCTAACCCGACTTGAGACAAAAACGCCTGATCAGCCCATCGATCAGGTCCAGGGTGGGCTGGAGGGTGTCGATGGCCAGGTATTCGTCGGGCTGATGGGCCTGGGCGATGTCACCGGGGCCGATGATGACGGTATCGATGCCCAGCTCCTGCAGGAAGGGTCCTTCGGTGGAGAAGGCCACCGCCTCGGGTTCCCGGCCTGTGAGTTCGGTGACCGCCTGGACAATGGCCGCGTCCTCCGGCGTATTCAGGCCGCCCACGCCCTCGAATAGGGGTAGAAACTCAATCCCGAGACCGCTGTCCGCCAGACTTTCCCTGATCCGTTCGCGAAGCGCCTCACGGGTCGCATCCAGGTCCTGCTCGGGCAGGGTTCGCAGATCGAAGTGAACTTCTGCCTCCGGGCAGATACGGTTGGGATTATCGCCGCCGTGGACATGGCCCAGGTTCAGGGTCGGCGAGGACACATGGAAGGCCGCGTTGTGATACTGGCGGGCCATCTCCTCGCGAAAGGCCATCAACTCCGCAATCGCCCGGTGCAGCCCATCAATGGCGTTATTGCCCAGCTTGGGATCGCTGGAGTGGCCCGAGCGCCCCTTGAGGCGAACGCCCTCCATGAAAATCCCCTTGTGCAGATGCACGGGGGTCAGCCTGGTCGGCTCACCGATGATGGCGCAGCGGGCCCGCAGACTGTGATCCGCCACCAGAGCCTTGCCGCCGGCCATGGAGGACTCCTCGTCGGCGGTACCCAGTATGATGATGGGCTCTGCCAGATCTTCCGCTCGATAGCGGCTGGCCACTTCGATGGCTAGGGCCAGGAAGGCCTTCATGTCGCAGGTGCCCAGGCCGTACAGCTTGCCGTCCCGCTCGGTCAGCGTGAAGGGGTCGCTGTTCCAGCGATCTTGGTCAAAGGGAACGGTATCGGTGTGCCCGGACAGGACCAGCCCGCCGTTGCCCCGCCCCAGCGTGCCAATGACATTGAATTTGTCCTCTCCCTCCACCGGCATCAGGCGCACTTCGAAACCCAGATCCTCCAGCCATTCCGCCAGCTTTTCCGATACCTCGCGGTTGCCGGTATCGAATGCGGGACTGACGCTGCTCATGGAAGGGCAGGCGATCAGCTCTCGAATCATCTCTTCCACGCTCGGGTGCATGGGGCCTCCTTTGCTATAGTCGGTGGCGCTTGGTCCACCTTATCCCAGGAGCCTGTCCCAGTTGAACCGCTTGCCGCAGATTCACAATGGCTGGATGGAGGGTGCCGCCCGCCATCCCTCGCCCAACGCCGATCACCGCCCACCGGATTGTGAGCCGTCGCTGCTGGTTATTCATGCCATCAGCCTGCCGCCGGGCGAGTTCGGTGGCCCCTGGGTGGATAAGCTCTTCCTCAATCGCCTGCCGGCCGACGGTCACCCCTTCTTCAAGGCAATCGAGGGCTTGCGGGTCTCCAGTCATTTGTTTATCCGCCGTGACGGCAGTCTCGTGCAATACGTGCCTTTTCATCGCCGTGCCTGGCATGCGGGACGCTCCCGCTTCCAGGGCCGACGGGCCTGCAATGACATTGCCATCGGGATTGAGCTGGAGGGGACCGACGATTTGCCGTTTACCGACGCCCAGTATCGTCGTCTCAGTTGTTGCGCCGCCAGCTTGCTGCTGACCTATCCGGCAATCACGCCGGAGCGAATGGTGGGCCACAATCACATCGCCCCGGGCCGAAAGACCGATCCGGGGCCCCATTTCTCCTGGTTCCGCTTTCGCAATGGCGCTGTGGGCATGGGCACCTGATGGCGGTTTTCGGACTTATTTGGCTGTGCCGCGGGCCGGGAGCATGGCATGATGAACACCGAATCCGGACCACGGATTGACACCGCAATGCGACAAGGGGGCTGACGCATGTACTTTCTGGCCATAATTGCTGCCCTGGCACTGGAACGTGCCCTGCGGGCGGCTGACCTGGAACATTTTCGCCGTGCCCACTGGTTTCCCTACTATCGGGACCAATTCCTGACCTTGATCGGGCGTTTGCCCGGCGCGATCGGGCCCTTGGGTGTGTCGCTGATCTGCCTCTTGCCCACCGTCCTGGTCTGGCTGGCCATCTGGCTGCTCGCCGGCTTTTCCGAGATTCTGGCCTTTTTCCTGGCCGTGATCGTTCTGCTGTATTGCCTGGGGCCGGGGGAAATCCTCGGTCAACTCGCCCGATACCTGCAGGCCCATGATCCGGAACAGGCAGAAGACCACGATGCCGGGGTCATTGCCGCAGAGATCATGGAATCCGAGAGCGGCCTGTCGGCAGAGGATGATGTCCATCGAGCGGTGACCGAGGCGGCTCTGGTCCGGGCCAACGACCGGCTGTTCGCGGTGATATTCTGGTTTGCCATTCTCGGCCCGGCGGGCGCGGTCTTCTATCGCGTGGCTGACCTGCTGCGACGCAGCGAGGCCAGGGACAGCGAAAATGCCCGCACCGAACTCGCTCAGTACGCGATCATGCTGGAAGGAATCCTGGCCTGGCTGCCGGCGCGTCTGCTATCCCTGAGTTATGCCCTGACCGGCTCCTTCGAGGAAGCCATTGCCGACTGGAAGGCCTATTATGAGGAGTGCACCGAGCCCTTTTTCGAGACCAGCGAGGGCGTCCTTTCCTGCACCGGCTGCGGCGCCCTGCGAATCTCCGCGGGCACCCAGGATTCTGGGCTGGCTGTGGTCCGTAGCGCCCGGAGCCTGCTGCAAAGAACACTGGTACTGTGGCTGGCGGTGCTGGCCGTCCTGACCCTGGTAGGCCTTGCCTAGTCACTAGTGGTGGTCGATGAATGGGCCGTGCCGGCTGATGGCGTATTCTGGTTATTGAGCAGATTGCCTTCGATTCGGCCGTAAATCGCAGATAAATCCGCTCCCACAGGGGCTTCGGCATACGCTAATGGCACCGTGGGAGCGAATTTATTCGCGATCAAAAGCCTCCGGACGGCACCAAGACATAAGAGTGAACGCAGTCATGACGCAATCACCAGCCCATTGGCGATTAAGCCGTCAGTCCTGCTGAGCACCCTGGCTATAGCCCTTCTGCCAGATGACTTCCTCGCCCTGCTCGTGGCGGGCGAGGACTCGCGCGGCAACGAACAGCCAGTCGGAGAGGCGATTGAGGTAACGGGCCACTTCCGGATTGATGTCTTCTTCGCCCTTGAGGGTCCACACAGCCCGTTCGGCTCGCCGACAGACCGTGCGAGCCAGATGGCAGGCCGCCGTGGCGCGACCGCCGCCGGGCAGGATGAAATCCTCCAGTGCCGGCAGATCGGCGTTCAGGGCGTCCAGGCTTTGTTCCAGCCTTTCGGTGTAGCCCGGGGTGATCGCCGTCCAGCCAGGGACGCATAATTCACCGCCCAGGTCGAACAGATCGTGCTGAATGCGAATCAAGGGCTCACGCAAGCTGTCCGGCAGATCCTCGGCCAGCACCATGCCAATGATGGAGTTGAGTTCATCCGTGGTCCCATAAGCCGCCACCCGTGGATGGTCCTTGGGCACTCGACTGCCATCGCCCAGGCCGGTGGTACCGTGGTCGCCGGTTCGCGTATAGATCTTGCTCAGCCGCTTGCCCATCTTTGACCCTCTGCTGTCCGGGGAAGTGGTCCGCAATGGTCATTGGCGGCGGTGTCACTGTCAAGGACTGCGTCGGGGGTTGGCGGGCGTTTGTTGACGCCCATATTTGCTATTCTGTGCCCTTTGTATCTGCCGGAGCATGATTTTGAGCAGCGACTACAGCGCCTATTTGGAGACGGCCCGCCAGGCTGCCGACGCGGCCGAACGTTGTCTGCGCGAGGCAATGCGCGACGGTGCCCAGGAGGTTCATTTCAAGGAGGATGCCACACCGGTAACGGAGGTGGATTTTGCCGCCGAAACCGCCATTCTCAAGGTGCTGCGTGAAGCCTTCCCGGGTCACCAGGTCTGGAGCGAGGAATCCGGCGGTGGCGACCGGGATGCCGAGTGGCTGTGGTTGGTGGACCCCCTGGATGGCACCCGCAGCTTCATTCGGGGAACCCCTTTCTTCTCCACCCAGATTGCCCTCATGCATCGGGGACGCGTCGTGGTCGGTGTCTCCTCGGCCCCCGCGATGGGCGAGACGGCCTGGGCCAGTCTCGGTGGCGGTGCCTGGCTCAATGATCGCCCCATCAAGGTCAGTCATGTCAGTGGCTTGCGGGATGCGCACCTGTCCACCGGCAATTTGCGCAGCCTCGCCCGGGACCCGGCCGCCTGGTCACGCCTGGGTGATCTGAGCGGGCGGGTGGAGCGCACACGGGGTTATGGTGATTTCAGCCATTATCATTATCTGGCCCGGGGCGCGCTTGACCTGGTGATCGAGTCCGACGTCAACATTCTTGATGTGGCCGCCTTGTCCCTGTTGGTGGAGGAGGCCGGTGGCCGGGTGTCCGGTCTGGATGGTCGCCCTCTGGGTCTGGACAGTTCTCATATCCTCGCCAGCAATGGCCGGCTCCATGACAGTGTTCTCCGCCAACTCCAATGGAACAGGAAAACAGCATGATGCAATTGCCCATTTTTCAGGTGGATGCCTTCTCCGATCGGGTATTCGCCGGTAATCCTGCCGCGGTTGTGCCGTTGGCTGGATGGCTGGATGACGACATCCTCCAGGCCATTGCCGCGGAGAATAATCTGTCCGAAACCGCCTTTCTGGTGGGGGAAGGGGAGCACTGGCAGATCCGCTGGTTTACCCCGGGTACCGAGGTGGACCTCTGCGGTCACGCCACCCTGGCCTCGGCCTGGGTGATCTTCAATGAGCTCAGCAGCGGCCTTCAGTCACTGCGCTTCGACTCGGCGTCCGGTCCCCTGACCGTGAGCCGGGATGGGAGCGGGCTGATCTACCTGGATTTCCCGGCCCGGCCACCGGCGGTGGGTAGTGGCGAATTGCGCGCCGCACTGACCAAGGCCCTGGGTGAGGCGCCGGAAGTGGTCTTGCGTGCGGATGATGTTCTGGCCGTTTATCGTCAGCCTCGCAGTGTCGTCGAAATGCGCCCGGATATGGCCCGGCTGGCGGCCATAGAAGCGCGCGGCGTGATCGTGACCGCCCCGGGCACGGGTGATTACAACTTTATCTCTCGTTTCTTTGGGCCGCGGGTGGGTGTGCCGGAAGATCCGGTTACCGGTTCGGCCCATTGCACTCTGGTTCCTTATTGGGCGAAGCGACTGGAGGTCACGCGGCTGCGAGCCCGCCAGGTATCCCGCCGCGGCGGTGAGCTGCACTGTCGCCTCCTGGGGGACCGCGTCGAGATTGCCGGCCAGGCGGTACCCTATCTCCAGGGCGTCATTCGGGTCCCGGCCTAGCCGCCGGGTTTTTGCTCGGCAACCTCCGCCCGCAGGCTGAGCATCGGCCATCCCCGCTCACGGGCAATACCGGCCAGGGCCGGATCGGGGTTGACCGCCACCGGATGCCCCACGGCTTCCAGCAAGGGCAGGTCATTGCGCGAGTCAGAGTAAAAATGGGCTGACTCCAGTACCCCGATATTGCCGCCCAGCCATTGCTGCAGGCGGATCAGCTTGCCCTCCCGGAAACAGGGGGTGCCGGCTACTTCGCCGGTGAACTCTCCATCCCGCATTTCCGCTTCCGTGGCCAGCAGGTGGTCAATGCCGAAAAGCTGGGCAATGGGCTCGGTCACGAAGCGGTTGGTGGCGGTGACGATGACCGGCGTCTCTCCCGCGTCCCGGTGGCGATCCACCAGCCGCAGGGCCTCGGTGGCAATTCGCGGCATGATCTGGGACTCGATGAAGTCCGAGCGCCAGGCCTCCAGTTGGGCGCGCCGATTCTCCGCCAGCGGCCGCAGGGCGAAAGCCAGAAATTCCCGAATATCCAATTGCCCTGCCTCGTAGGCATGGTAGTAGCGCAGGTTCTCCGAGCGATACCAGTCGCCATCCACCACGCCTTGCGCCACCAGGTGCTCACCCCAGAGATAATCGCTGTCACCGTCAAGCAGGGTGTTGTCCAGATCAAACAGGGCCAGCTTCATCGAATGCTCCAGTCTTTGCTCACGAGCCGACATTCTCCTAGAGCCTCCCCCTTATGTCACCCACTGCGGCCATTGCCGATCAATGCCGGCTATGAAAGAATCAACTTATATAAAGTTGGAGTAATGCCGTGATAGACCGCGACGGTTTCCGGCCCAACGTCGGCATCATTCTTTGCAACGACGTGGGCCGCGTATTCTGGGCGCGCAGGATCAACCACACCGGCTGGCAGTTTCCGCAAGGGGGAATCCAGCAGGGCGAAGACCCCCGCGAGGCGCTGTTCCGGGAGCTGGAGGAAGAGGTTGGTCTCGCCGAACAGGATGTCGAAATACTCGGCCGCACCCGGGGGTGGTTGCGTTATCGGCTGCCGAAGCGCTTTGTGCGTCGGCAGCAGAAACCTGTGTGCATTGGACAGAAACAGATCTGGTTCCTGCTCCGCCTGGTGGCGGAGGAGTCCCGTGTCGACCTGCAATTGAGCCAGCATCCCGAATTTGATGCCTGGCGTTGGGTGCAGTGGTGGGAACCGCTGAAGGGTGTGGTCCATTTCAAGCGCGCCGTTTATGAGCGTGCCCTGGAAGAGTTGGCGCCATTGGCCTTTCCCAAGGGACGGGTGCCCCGCCGTCCCGTTCCGCAACTGGACGAGGCCCGTGGCGAGCGCCGGTAAAGGCGCTATTTGTCGTCGTTCTGCTTGCTAATTAGTAATAATTCTCATTATCATACTCATCCAGCGCCCTGCGGCTCCTCCCCGAGCCGCCTCCCACTTCAGTCTGGAGGTCCGTTGATGTCGCCGTTCAAGTCCTGTCTGGCCGCTTCGCTGCTTGCCACATTGTTTGTCTGGCTGCCCGTCGCGGAAGCGGCCAACGACGAAGTGGTTGTCTACTCTGCCCGGCAGGAGCATTTGATCAAGCCCCTGTTCGACCTCTATGAAGAGAAAACCGGTACCCGCATTCGCTATACCACCGGTGATGCCGGCCAGCTCCTTCAGCGAATCCAGGGGGAAGGGCGACGGACCCGGGCCGATCTGCTGCTGACCGTGGACGCCGGCAACCTCTGGCAGGCGGCGGAGCGCGGTTTGCTGAAGGCGGTGGATTCACCCGCGCTGCGCGAGCGTGTCCCCGAACATTTGCGTGATCCCGAAGACCAGTGGTTCGGTCTCTCCTTGCGGGTGCGCACCATGGTCTATCACCCCGACCGGGTAGAGGAGGGTGAATTGGGCAGCTACGCCGATCTCGCCGATGAGCGCTGGGAAGGGCGTCTTTGTCTGCGCTCCTCCCGCAAGGTCTACAACCAGTCCCTGGTGGCGATCATGATCGAGGAAAAAGGCGAGGAGCGCAGCGAGGAGATCGTCCGCAGTTGGGTGGACAATCTGGCCACCGATCCCTTCTCCAGTGACACCCAGGTGATGGAGGCCATTCTCGCCGGCCAGTGCGATGTGGGCCTGGTCAACAGCTACTACTATGGACGCCTGCAGGCCCGGGAGCCCGATCTGCCATTGCGGCTGCACTGGGCCGATCAGGACGGAGCAGGCGTCCATGTCAATATCTCCGGCGGCGGGGTCACTCGCCATGCCGGCAACCCCGAAGGCGCCCAGGCCTTGCTGGAGTGGTTGAGCAGCGAGGAGGCCCAGCGCCTCTTCGGCAGCATGAATTTCGAGTACCCGGCCAATCCCGAGGTGCCGCCGGATCCCCAGGTCGCCCTCTGGGGCGAGTTTCGACAGAATCCGGTCAATGTCCGCCATGCCGGCGAGCGCCAGCGTCAGGCAGTGATGCTGATGGATCGGGCAGGATACCGCTGATCCATGACTTGGCCGGGCGGTTCAAGGTGGCTGAAGCGCCCGCGCCTGTCCGCGGGACCGCTGGTCGCCTGGCTGATTGCCCTGCCGGTGTTGCTGCCTCTGCTGATTGTCAGTGCCAGCCTGTTCGCCGCGGAAACCGAGGTCTGGACTCACCTGCGCAGCCATGTGCTGCCGGAAGTCATCGTCAACACCTTGTGGCTGGTGGCCGGCGTGGCGGTGGGCACTGCCTTGATCGGCACGGCGCTGGCCTGGCTGGTGGCGGCCTGTGATTTTCCGGGGCAGCGTTTTTTCTCCTGGGCCCTGCTGTTGCCCATGGCGGTCCCTGCCTATGTGATGGCCTTCGTGCTCATCGGCCAGCTCGAATATGCCGGGCCGGTGCAGAGCTGGATGCGCGCCGTGTGGGGCGAGGACGCCGGGCTGCCGCCCATCCGTTCCAGATTGGGTGTGATCCTGGCCCTGACGCTGGTGCTTTATCCCTATGTCTACCTGATCGCCCGCAATGCCTTTGCCACCCAGGGGGCAAGGGCCCTGGAAGTGGCCCGTTCCCTTGGACTGCGTCCCGCTGCCGGCTTCTTTCGGGTTGCCTTGCCCATGGCGCGGCCCTGGATCATTGGCGGCGTGATGCTGGCGATGATGGAGACCCTGGCCGATTTTGGCACCGTGGCCGCATTCAACTATGAAACCTTTACCACGGCCATCTACAAGGCCTGGTACGACTTGCAGTCCATTGAGGCGGCCATGCAGTTGTCCTCGCTGCTGGTGGTGGTGGTGCTGGTGATTCTGGTGCTGGAACAGTTGTCCCGGCAGCGGACCCGATACACCGCCACCGGTGCCGGTCAGGCCCGTCGCTTTCGCCTCCGGGGTGGCAAGGCCCTGGCGGCGGTGGCCTTTTGCATGCTGGTCCTGACCGTTGCCTTTCTGATTCCGGCCCTGCAGTTGCTGTTCTGGAGCGTGGCCCATTTCGATGGGCTCGATGCCCGCTATCTTGGTCTGGCAGGACGGTCCCTCAGCCTGTCGGCCATGGCCGCAGCGCTCGCTATCATGATCGCTCTGGTGCTGGCCTACGCCGTGCGCCGCTCGCCGGGTCTGCTGGCGGGTCTCGGGGCACGGGTGGCAACGGTGGGTTACGCTGTGCCCGGCCCGGTTCTGGCGGTGGGCCTGATGCTGCCGCTGGTCTGGCTGAGTGGTGTGCTGCAGGGGGGCGCTGACTGGCTGCTGGGCGAGGATCGGATCATCATCGCCCTGCAGGGCACCCTGCTCGGTCTGGTGGCTGCCTACATCGGTCGCTTCCTCGCGGTCGCCTATAATCCGGTGAATGCCAATCTGCTGCGGGTTTCCTCCACGCTGGATGATGCCGCCCGGGGCATGGGGCTGGGGCCGCTGGGGGTCATTGCCCGGGTGCACTTCCCTCTGGTTCGGGGTGGTCTGATTACCGGTGCCATTCTGGTTTTTGTGGATGTCATGAAGGAAATGCCGATTACCCTGATGCTTCGCCCCTTCGGTTGGGAGACCCTGGCCCTGCGCATCTATGAAATGACCGCGGAGGGGCAGTGGGAACGCGCGGCTTTGCCGGCCTTGACCCTGGTCCTGGTGGGGCTGGTGCCGGTCATCCTGCTGACTCGCCGGCTGGATGACGGGGGCGGGCAATCAGCGAGTGAGAAACGGCGCCCGGCGAATCTGGAGTCTGCCCATGCTGCTTGAGCTGGAACAACTACACCTTGCCTACGGCCGCACGGAAGTTCTCAAGGGCCTCACCCTGCATCTGACCCGGGGTCAGATCGGCTGCCTGCTGGGGCCGAGCGGCTGCGGCAAGACCACGGTGCTGAGGGCGATCGCTGGATTCGAGCCGGTGGATGCCGGGGAGGTCCGGATAGACAATCGGGTATTCAGCAAAGCCGGCAGGACGGTGCCACCGGAAGCCCGGGATATCCGCATTGTGTTCCAGGACTACGCCCTCTTTCCCCATCTCGACGCCCGTGACAATGTGGCATTTGGCCTCCGTGAGGGGCGCCGTCGGGAGCGCCGGGCCCGGGCGGAAGAGATGCTTGCCGCGGTGGGGCTGGCGGAGGCGGTGCGGGCTCAGCCCCATGAGCTGTCCGGCGGTCAGCAGCAACGGGTCGCACTAGCCCGGGCACTGGTCGCCCGGCCCCGGCTGATTCTCCTGGACGAACCCTTCTCCAATCTGGATGTGGAGCTGCGTGAACGTCTGGGTATCGAGGTCCGGGCGGTGCTCAAGGAGTTTGGCGCCACGGCCTTGATGGTGACCCACGATCAGCATGAGGCCTTTGCCGTTGCCGATGAAGTGGGAGTGATGAACCAGGGAACCCTCCAGCAATGGGACCGCCCTTACAACCTCTACCACCGGCCTGCGAATCGTTTTGTCGCGGATTTCGTTGGCCAGGGAGTGTTGATTCCCGGTCATGTGTCGGCGCCGGGGAAGGTGAATATCGAGCTGGGCCGGCTTGAGGGCCGTCTGATCACCGATGTGGAGCCGGGCACGGATGTGGATGTGCTGCTACGCCCAGACGACGTCATCCATGACGATGACAGCGAAATGACCGCGGAGGTCAGATACAAGGTCTTCCGGGGTGCGGAGATTCTCTACACCTTGCGCCTGGACTCCGGCAACCGGGTGCTGGCCCTGGTGCCCAGTCACCATGACCATCGCATCGGCGAGCAGATCGGGATCCGCCTGGATACCGAGCACATCGTTGCTTTTCCCCGCGCCACGGCCGAAGGCGCCTGGTGCCCCACCGAACCCCCGGCCTGAGCGGAATCTGACGCAATCGCGGGGGAATTTCCTCGTTTTGCTATTGCAAATGATAATGGTTCGCATTTATATTACCAATCCACGCGGCGGCGCCGGATTGTTCCCGCCCCGTCGCCCGGATAGCCGTCTCGCAAACCCCGTTGCACCTTAAGGAGCCTCGAAATGCCGATCCAAGCTGTCTCCCGCCCGCTGGCCCTGGCCGTCAGTCTCGCCCTGGTCCCACTGGCTGCCCAGGCAGGGAGCGATGACTTTACCGAGGCGCTGGAAATGGATTTTGATCTTCGCGAATTGGCACCGGTGAGTATCACCGGCACGCGCAATGACATTCGCGAGATCCCTGGTTCCGCCCACCTGGTCTCTCGTGACGAGATCGAGGCGGCCGGTTACGGTGACCCCCACCGCATGCTGCGCAGCATCCCCGGTGTCTATATCCAGGAAGAGGAAGGGTTCGGCCTGTTTCCCAATATTTCCATCCGCGGTTCACGTTCCGAGCGGGCCCGTCGGATTACCATGATGGAAGACGGTGTGCTCATCGCCCCGGCGCCTTACGCCGCCCCCGCTGCCTACCATGTCCCCACCGCCATGCGCATGGAACGTATCGAGGTGCTCAAGGGCGCCGGCGGTATTCAGCATGGCCCCTATACCACCGGGGGTTCTCTCAATATGGTCTCCACGCCCGTGCCCGAAAGCCGCACTGCCCGGGCCCAGTTCATGCTCGGCAGCGACGGTGGCCGACGGCATCAGGCCATGATCGGTGACAGTGGCGACAATCTGGGTTTCATGCTCGAGGCAGTGGATGCCGGCAGTGATGGTTTCCGTCGTCTGGACCGGGCTCAGCGCAGGGGGCCGAACATGGCCGAGTCGGACACCGGCTTCGACCTGCGGGACGTGGTCGGCAAGCTCCGCTGGGAGCCTCGCAATGGGGACCGCCATCATAGCCTGGAGTTGAAGTTTGCCCGCAGCACTCGCGAGGCCAATGAGACCTATCTGGGCTTGACCCAGGACGATTTCGGCCGCCATCCATTCCGACGCTATGCCGGCTCCCAGCTGGACCAGATCAACACCGAACATGAACAGCTTTCCCTGCGCCACCACATCGAATTGGGTGATGCCAATCTGACCACCACCGTTTACAACAACGACTTCAGTCGGAACTGGTACAAGCTCCATGATGTCTGGGATGGGCAGGGGAACCCTGACTTTGTCGGCATCAGTGCCGTTCTGGCCAATCCGACTGAACACTCGGCCGAACTGGCCTGGATTCGTGGTGAGGGGGGTGATGCCCGCGGCAAGGTGCGTGCCAACAATCGTGAGTACTACAGCCGCGGTGTCCAGACCGTCTATCAGACCTGGTTTGACGCGGCCGGATGGTCCCATCAACTGGAGGCCGGTCTGCGCTATCACCAGGATGAGGAAGACCGCTTGCAATGGGAAGATGTATACCGCATGGAGAACTTCGCCATGACCCGGGTCCTGCCCGGCAGTGAGCCCGGTGCGGTACACGGCGTCCCCGGCAGTACCACCAACCGGGTCACCCAGGCGGATGCCCTGGCGGTCCACGTACAGAATCGCCTGCGGCGCGGCAACTGGACCCTGATTCCGGGGCTGCGCTACGAAGATATCACCATTGAACGGACCGATTTTCAGGCCGGTGAGGACCCGGACCGGGGCGTGATCACCGGCGAGCGCGAGGGCGAGTTCAGCGTATTCATTCCCGGATTTGGGGCCATCTACCAGCTCAACCCGGAGCTCAACGCCTTCTTTGGTATCCATCGCGGCTTCGCGCCCACCGGTGCCTCACCGGACGTGGACGAAGAGAAGTCCACCAATTACGAGGCCGGCATTCGATTCGTGCGCAACGGCGTCCAATTGGAGCTGATCGGTTTTCTGACCGCCTTTGACAACCTGGTGGGTACCTGCACAGCAGCCAGCGGTGGTGGTTGCGAGGTGGGTGATGTGTTTCAGGCCGGGGAAGTTGATGTCTTTGGTCTGGAGGCCATGCTCCGCTATGACCTGGCTGATGTCATGGATCTCGGCATTTCCCTGCCTCTGGAAGTGGCCTATACCTACACCAACACCGAGCTCAAGAGCAGCTTCGAGAGCGATTTCAGTGAATGGGGCGATGTCAGCCGAGGGGACGAGTTGCCCCATATCCCCGCCCACCAACTGAACCTCGCCCTGCGCGCCGTTGCCAATGACTGGCAGTTCCGCTTCGCGGCGAACTATGTGGACGAGACCCGCTCCGTGGCCGGGTCCGGCAGCATTCCGGCCAATCAGACTGTCGATGCCCGCTGGCTGTTTGATGTCTCCGGTGAGTATGCCCTCAACAGCAGTGTCCGTGCCTTTGCCAGCGTGGAAAACCTGTTCGACGAGACCTATGTCTCCGCCCGCAGTCCGGCGGGTGCCCGGGTCGGTCTGCCCCGCACGGCATGGGCCGGGATGCGCCTCGAATTCTGAAATCCCTGTGGATTGGGGGAGGGGAGCCAGGGGTGCATGGAGGCGCCTCTTTTCCCGTTCCCGAGGGCCGGCGAGTTGTTGTTTGCTCGTTATTGACAATCATTCTCATTTGCATTTAAGCTGTGATTGTCAATTGCAGGAGGTGCGCCATGTACGTGTGTGTCTGTAACGCGGTCTCTGACCGGGCCATTCTGGCCGCCATCGATGAGGGCGCCCACAGTCTGCCGTGCCTGATGGACCGTCTCGGCGTGGCCACCGCCTGCGGTACCTGTGAAGAGGCCGTGCGTGAGCAGCTCGTCAGCCGCCTGCGCCAATTGGGCAAGCACAGCCTTCTGGAAGCCGTTGCCGCCTGATATCGATCCCGGAATCGTCCCTGAGACCGGTTAATTGCTCTTCCGTTTCTGTTGCCACTTCCGCCCCCGCGTCGAACTGCTATAGACTCCCGAGGTCAGACGTTCCCACGGATGAACCCATTCTCAGCGGGAGAAGGCAATGAAAGGCCACAGCAGCATCATCCAGCACCTCAACCGTATCCTCAAAAATGAGCTGACCGCGATCAACCAGTATTTCCTCCACGCCCGCATGCTGCAGAGCTGGGGCATGGAACGGCTCGGAAAAAAGGAATACGAGGAATCCATCGATGAGATGAAGCACGCCGATGCCCTGATCGAGAGGATTCTGTTCCTTGAGGGCCTGCCCAATCTCCAGGATCTGGATAAGCTTATGGTGGGTGAGGACGTCAAGGAAGTGCTGGAATGTGATCTGAAGCTGGAGCTTTCGGGGCACACGGACCTCAAGGCCGCCATCACCCATGCTGAATCCGTTGGCGATTACGTCTCCCGGGATCTCTTTGTGAGCATCCTGCGGGACGAGGAAGAGCATGTGGATTTTCTCGAGACCGAACTGGGCCTGATCGACAAGATGGGCCTGGAAAACTACATCCAGTCCCAGACTGCTGGCTAGAGGCCAGCTAGAAGGGCTTGAGTACCGCCAGCAGGACAATGGCCACCAGGGCCAATGCCGGTAGCTCGTTGAAGATGCGCAGGAAGCGATCCGAGTGGGGCATGCGGTCGACCCGGAACAGGCGGTTTAGCCGCAGGCAGTAGAAGTGATAGGCGAACAGTGCCGCCACCAGAGCCAGCTTGGCGTGCAGCCAGCCCGGCATGGGCCACCAGGCCATGGCGATGAGCCACAGGCCACTGGCCAGTGTCAGTGCCGCGCCGATGGTCATGATGACCCAGAGCCGGTGTTCCATGATCTGAAATCGATCCCGGGAAACGGGATCCTCGGCCGCCCGGTGATAGATGTATAGCCGAGGCAGATAGAAGAGGCCGGCGAACCAGGTCACCATGAAGATTATGTGAAAGGCTTTCAGTGTCAGCATTTACAACTTCCCCGGACAAGCGAATTCTATGCTTTTCGGCAACCGCCAGTCTCCGTAAGATAGCAAAGGTTGGCAGGTATTACCCTTCCCATCCGAGGTCAAGCAAGGCATGACAACCCATAGTCTCGTGGTCAAAGCCTACCGGCCCTGGCGTTATCGAATCACCATCGCCATTCTTCTGCTGCTGGCAATCACGGCGGTCATCTATGCCTACCAGCGTGGCTTGACCGATGGGGGGTATTTTCAGACGGAAGCGCGAGCCGAAAGGGAGGCCATGCAGTCTCAGTTGGAACAGGCGGAACAACTTGAGACTCGTTTGCGCGATCGCCTCGCGGTCCTGGAGCGGGCTCAGGAAGTGAATCAGGCCGCCCGGGAGAACCTGAGACAGGACCTCTTGTCACTGCAGGACGAGATTCAGGGCCTGGAGGAAGAGCTGGCCTTCTACCGCGGGATCGTTTCACCCGAGGACGGGCAGAGTGGTCTCCAGATCCAGGAGTTCAGTATTTCACCAGGACGGGAAGACGGCGAGTACCGCTTTACACTGATGCTCATCCAGGCCATGACCCATGACCGTCGGGTGGAGGGTGAGATCAGGCTGGCGGTGGAGGGAAGGCAGGATGACGAGTCGCTCAGCCTGGATGTTTCGGAGCTGGGGGATCACGACAATCTGGCCTTTTCCTTCCGCTACTTTCAGGGATTTGACGGTCGCCTGCGTCTCCCGGAGGGCTTTGAGCCGGAACAGGTTTCAGTGACCGTCAGCCCGCGAGGGCGCAATCGCAGCCAGATCGAGGAAAGTTTTGAGTGGCCGGAGCTGGAGCGCTAGACTGGTCAGACTGATGACGGAGTCCTCGCCGCTTGAGGTCGGGGCTCCCTAACCGGATCGGAGGCACACCCGAGCATGTGGGGCAGCGGAAACAAGAGCAAGGGCGCCCGGAGCGCCAAGATCGAGACCCTGGTGGGCCGCAACACTGAGATCACCGGGGACGTCAAATTCAAGGGTGGCATGCATGTTGATGGCACCGTCAGGGGCAATGTACTGGCCGACGGTGACAATTGCGTCATCAGCGTCAGTCAGCACGGCGTCATCGAAGGTGATGTAAAGGTGCCCCATATTGTGCTGGACGGGACCGTCACCGGGGATGTCTATTCCCGTGAGCGGCTTGAGCTGGAGGCCCATGCGAAAGTGAACGGCGACGTCTACTACAATCTGGTCGAAATGGCGGTGGGTGCCAGCGTCAACGGCAAGATGGTGCACAAGCCTGCGGAGAAGCCCCTGTTACTCGAGAAGGGCGGCAATCAGCCGAATCAGAGCCGGCCAGCTGATCGCGATCGCGGTGCACAGTCGGCGGGTGGTGCAGAACAGCGTGGCCGTGAGGGCCAGGGCCGCTTTGAGCCGGGGACCCAGTCCCGGGACGGCAAGGTGTCTGGCAGTCAATGACGTATAATGGCCCGAGCAATCCCGAGACCTGGAGGTCAAGACAGCCATGAGTACCCAAACCTACGTGCCCGAGTCCGATAATGGTGGCCAGATCCCCGAGGCATTGATTTTCACCGACGCGGCCGCCCGGAAAGTCCGTGAGCTGATCAGCGAAGAGGGCAACGACCAGCTTAAGCTGCGGGTTTTCGTCAGCGGTGGCGGGTGCTCCGGTTTCCAGTACGGGTTTACCTTCGATGAAGAAATCACGGAAGGTGACACAGAGATCAGAAATGATGGTGTCACGCTGCTGGTGGACCCCATGAGCGTCCAATATCTCATGGGCGCCGAGATCGACTATACCGAGGGTCTGGAAGGAGCTCAGTTCGTTATCCGAAACCCCAACGCCTCCACGACCTGTGGTTGTGGCTCCTCTTTCGCGGTATGAGGCCGTGGTTCGGGAACAATGTCTGAATTGACTCGAGGGGGGTGCCGGTGGCGCCCCCTTTCTTTATGCCTGGCTTGAACCGGAGGGCAGAGCATGGGGGCAGGGGTGGAACAGGTCAGGGAGTTGTGGTCATTGGCGCGTGGTGAACGACTGCTGGCGGCCATTGATCTGGGCTCGAACAGCTTCCATCTCATCGTAGCCCGCCTGAGTGGTCGGGATCTGCACGTGATTGACCGCATCAAGGAAACCGTGCGTCTGCGCAGCGGCTTGAGCGAGGACGGTGACCTTGCGCCGGAGGCACGTACCCGGGCACTGGCCTGCCTGTCCCGCTTCGGCGAGCGCCTCAAGGGCATGGATTCCACTCAGGTCCGGGCCGTTGGTACCGATGCCCTGCGACGCGCCGGTGACAGTCGGGACTTTCTTGAGGCCGCCGAGGCTGCCCTCGGGCATCCCATCGAGATCATTTCCGGCTTCGAGGAAGCGCGACTGATCTACGCCGGGGCAACGCCGGTTGTGACCGAAGGTGACGAGGCGCGCCTGGTGCTGGATATAGGTGGTGGTAGCACGGAAGTCATTCTTGGCCAGGGGGCTCGCCCCAAACTGCTGGAATCTCTGGGCATGGGCTCGGTTTCCCTGACCGAGCGCTGCTTTGATGGTGGCGAGGTGAGTCGGTCGAACATGAAGCGGGCCCTTCGGATTGCGCGCGGCGAGATCAGTGGCGTTGCACCGGCCTATCGGCGGGCCGGCTGGGGCCAGGCCCTGGGTGCCTCGGGCACTATCCGTTCCATCGCCGCCATCGCCGAAGCCCGGGGCTGGAGCGAGTCCGGGATCACCCTCGACAGTCTCAGCGCCCTCTGTGACGACCTGGTGTCGAGGGGGCGCCCCAAGGCGGACGATTACCCCGAGCTGCGCCCGGACCGGGTGCCCATTCTGCCGGGGGGCACGGCCATTCTGAGAGCCGTCTTCGAAGCCCTCGACATCCAGCGTATGGAGATCGCCCCCGGGGCCCTGAGGGAGGGTTTGCTGGAAGATATGGCCGGGCGGGTGCGTCACCGGGATGTACGTGATCGCACGGTGACCGCCATGATGGGGCGCTATCGCATGGACCGTGCTCATGGACGCGCCGTGGCCCGCACGGCCGTGGAGGCCTGGGATGCCGTCGCGGTGCCCTGGGGGCTGGATCAGCGGCCGGAAACTCGCGAGTTTCTCCGCTGGGCGGCCTGCCTGCACGAGATCGGCATGGCCGTTTCCCACAGCCAGCACCACCGGCATGGTGCCTATATCCTGGGACACGCCGACATGGCGGGCTTCTCCCGCGATGACCAGTCCATGCTCTCCGTGCTCGCCCGATTGCAGCGCAAGAAGTTATCCCGTCGGGTGCTGGATGAGCTGGCTCATCGGCATCGGCCCTTCGGGCTGCATCTGGCCTGCCTGCTTCGAGTGGCGATTGTGTTGCACCGGGCGCGGGACGGGGTGCCCACACTCCGTTTCGCTGCCGACCGCCCGACTGCCTGGACTCTGACATTGCCGGACGGCTGGCTGGAGCGACACCCCTTGTTGGCGGACGACCTGGCAGAAGAAGTGGATTTCGAGCAGGCCGCTGGTCTCCGTTTTGACCTTCGCAGTTAAGTAAATTCGGCCTAGGTCACGGCTTTCCGCAATCAACTGCGCTCGGCCAGATCGTCAAGCAACGCCGCCTGAGCAGTGTGTGGCTTAGTCCGCCCAGGCGTCAGCAGGCGATATTGCCCGTCGCTCTGCAGCGCCCAAGCTTGGGAGTTGTCCTTGAGATAGCTTTTCAGGTCCCGGCTCAGGCGTCGGTGAGCGGTCTTTTCCTGTACCGGAAAGCAGGTCTCCACCCGTCGAAACAGATTGCGCTCCATCAGGTCGGCACTGGCGCAGAAGACCTCATCATCGCCACCATTCAGGAACCAGAACACCCGGGTGTGTTCGAGGAAGCGACCGACGATCGAGCGTACCCGGATGTGATCGGAGACGCCCTTCACGCCCGGTCGCAGGCTGCACATGCCGCGCACGATGCAGTCAATCTGCACGCCGGCGGCCGAGGCTTCGTACAGCCGGCGAATCAAGGCGGGTTCCACCAGGGAATTGACCTTGATGATCAGCTGGGCCGTCTTGCCGGAGCTGGCATGTTCAATCTCCCGGTCGATGCGCTCCATCAGCCCCTTGTGCAGAGTGAAGGGGCTGTGAATGATCTTCTTCAGTTTGCTTACCTTGCCCAGGCTGGTGAGCTGCATGAAGACCTTGTGCACGTCCTCGGCCAGGGTGCGATCCGCAGAGAGCAGGCCGTAGTCGGTGTACAGCCGCGCGGTGCGGGGATGATAGTTTCCGGTGCCGAGATGAACGTAGCGACGCAGGCGACGCCCCTCCCGCCGAACCACGAGAATCATTTTGGCGTGGGTCTTGTACCCCACTACGCCGTAAAGCACATGGGCGCCGGCTTCCTGCAGACGGTTGGCCAGGTTGATGTTGTCGGCCTCATCGAAGCGCGCCCGCAGTTCGATCACCACCGTCACTTCCTTGCCGCTTTTTGCCGCTTCCACCAGGGCATTCACGATCGCCGATTCCGGTCCGGTGCGGTAAAGGGTCTGCTTGACGGCCACCACCTGCGGGTCTGCAGAGGCCTGGCGCACGAAATCGATCACCGGCAGGAAGGATTCGAAGGGGTGGTGGAGCAGCAATTCCTGCTTGCGAAGAACTTCGAAAATATCGCTGTTGTGAGCCAGCCTCCTTGGTAAGCCAGGGACGAAACTGGGGTATTTCAGGCCGGTGCCGTCAACCCGTTCATAGACCGCCATGAGACGGTTCAGATTGACCGGGCCATCGACCCGATACAGATCGTCCTGAGTGAGGCCGAACTGGACGAGCAGATCTTCAGCCATGTCATCCGGACAGTCATCGGCGACCTCCAGCCGAACTTCGTCGCCATAACGCCGGGCGGGCAGTTCCCCCTCCAGGGCGCGCAGCAAATCATCCACCTCTTCCTCATCGACGAACAGATCACTGTTTCGTGTCACGCGGAACTGGTAGCAGCCGCTGACCTGCATGCCGGGGAAAAGGTCATCGGCAAAGGCATGAATGATCGATGACAGAAACACGAAGGTGTGTGGTTTGTTTCCGGCCTGCTGACGCGGAAGCTGAATGACCCGGGGCAGGGAACGTGGTGCCTGAAGCACCGCCATGGCACGGTTACGCCCGAAGGCATCCTTGCCCTCCAGAGCGAGTACGAAGTTGAGGCTTTTGTTGAGAATGCGCGGGAAGGGGTGCGCAGGGTCAAGACCCATGGGGCTGAGCAAAGGTTGCACTTCGTCCCGGAAGAATCGCTTCAGCCAGGCTTGCTGCCCGTTGTTCCATTGGTCACGCTTCAGAATACGAATGCCGGCCTTTTGCAGGGCAGGCAGCAGCTCCCGGTTGAAACAGTAATACTGATCCGCCACCAGTTGTCTGGCCCGCTGGCTGATGGCGCGCAGCGTTTCCTTGGGTGGTAGGCCGTCCGGCCCTGTCTCCACCGAGCCTGCTTCGAGTTTCTGCTTGAGCCCAGCCACACGGATCTCGAAGAATTCGTCAAGATTCGTGGTGGCAATGCACAGGAACTTCAGACGTTCCAGCAAGGGGGTGTCGGGATCGCGGGCCTGGTTCAATACTCTGTGATTGAACTCAAGCAGGCTGAGTTCGCGGTTGATATATAAATCCTGGGATTTTAAGTCGACGTCACTCATGAGGACGGCCCTGATGCGATGAGTGCGTCAGCCTAGATTATTGCTATGACAATCTGATGAAGGTGTTTTCAGGGTAGCCAGAGGCCGCCCAGGGTGCCGTCGCCATCCGCGCCTGTGACCGCCGACAGGTGAACGGACAGTCCATTCCAGCGCTGTTGCGCCAGCCAGGCGAAGCCGGCGCTTTCCACATGATCCGGATCAAGGCCTTGGGTCTTGCTGCTTTCCAGCGGAATGTTCTCCAGATGATGTGCCAGGCGCGTCATCAGGGTGCGGTTGTGGGTTCCTCCCCCGCAGGCAATGACCCGGTCAACATGGTGGGCTCGGGCGATGGCGGCGATGGGCTGAACAGTCAGTTCCAGCAGGGTCGCCTGCACGTCGGCCGCCGGGATGGCGCTCACGGAGCGGCCGCCATGCTTGGCCAGCCAGTTCAGATTGAAGTGTTCCGGTCCGGTGCTCTTGGGCGGCGCCTGGCGAAAGTAATCGTCATCCAGCAAGCGTTGCAGCAGTTCAGCCCGGGTCTCGCCGCTGGCGGCCCACTGGCCGTCCGGGTCCCAGCCGGCGCCGGGGTGATGCTTGCGGTGCCAGGCATCCAGCAGGGTATTGGCGGGGCCGGTGTCCCAGCCGATCGGGGCCTGGTCCGGTCGTAGCAGGGAGACATTGGCGATACCGCCCAGATTGAGCACCAGCCGAGTTTCTTCGGGGCTGGAAAAGAAGGCTTGATGGAAGGCGGGGGCGAGCGGCGCGCCCTGTCCGCCGCGTGCCAGATCGGCACTGCGAAAATCCGCCACCACGGGCAGGCCGGTCAGGCAGGCCAGGCGGGCGGGCGAGCCGATCTGCCAGGACCACCCTTTGTCGGGCAGGTGCCTGATGGTCTGGCCGTGGCTGCCGACGGCGGTTACCGCGTCTTTATCCAACCCGGCCACCTGAAGCAGGGCCTCGGTGGCTTCCGCCAGTTGCTGACAAAAGGCAGTCTCGGCTTCGGCCAGGACGTCCGGGGCAATCTCTGGCTGGCGACACAGGGAGGAGAGCAGCTTGGCCAGCTGCGGAGGGAATGGCCGGGTGACGCCGGCCAGCAGCTCATGGTGTCCTTCCTCGCTGCCCAACAGGGCGGCATCCACCCCATCAAGACTGGTACCGCTCATCAGCCCGATGAAGTGTGTCGCCGCCATGCCGGGATCTCAGTCAGTGAGTTCTGCGAGGCGTTCGCCGGGTCGCATCAAATCTAGATGGGCCACCAGCGGCGCAGTCGTGGTGAAGAAGTGTTCACGATATTCTTCCGGTACCGGATCGGCGGCCGGGAAGTCCACCGTCACCGGATTGCGGTGCACACCATCGACGAGAAACTCGTAGTGCAGGTGGGGGCCGGTGGCAAGTCCGGTCTGGCCAACGTAGCCGATCACTTCCCCCTGCCGGACCCGGCTGCCGACACGGTGGCCATTGGCAAAGCGCGACATATGGGCGTAGAGAGTCGAATAACGTTCCCCATGCTGGATCTGGACTGTGTTGCCGTAGCCCCCGTGGCGTCCCCGAAGGGTGATGCGGCCATCACCGGCTGCCCGAATGGGGGTGCCGGTGGGGGCGGCATAGTCCACGCCGCGGTGGGCCCGAATCCGATTCAGAACAGGGTGCCGTCGGTTGGGGTTGAAGTGGGAGCTGATCCGGACGTAGTCGAGTGGCGCGCGCAGGAAGGTGCGGCGCATGCTATCGCCCTCGGGATTGTAGTAGTCGCTTTCGCCGGAAGGCTTGGTGTAGCGCACGGCCTGCAATCGATTGCCCCGGTTGACGATCTCCGCCGCCAGGATCTGGCCGTCACGGATTTTCTCGCCATCGCGGTAGAGTTCTTCGTAAATCACGACAAACTCATCGCCTCGCCGGGTATCAAGCACGAAGTCGATATCCC
>NZ_JAYGII010000007.1:0-50000 GCF_034931365.1 Natronospira elongata | reverse complement strand
TTCAACGTGAAATCGAGTAGGGCGGGACACGTGTTATCCTGTCTGAATATGGGGGGCCCACCCTCCAAGGCTAAATACTCCCTACCGACCGATAGTGAACCAGTACCGTGAGGGAAAGGCGAAAAGAACCCCGGAGAGGGGAGTGAAATAGAACCTGAAACCGTATGCGTACAAGCAGTCGGAGCCCGCAAGGGTGACGGCGTACCTTTTGTATAATGGGTCAGCGAGTTACTTTCAGTGGCGAGGTTAACCGTATAGGGAAGCCGAAGGGAAACCGAGTCTTAACTGGGCGTCCAGTCGCTGGGAGTAGACCCGAAACCGAGCGATCTACCCATGGCCAGTGTGAAGGTGGGGTAACACCCACTGGAGGCGCGAACCCACTAACGTTGAAAAGTTAGGGGATGAGCTGTGGGTAGCAGTGAAAAGCTAAACGAGCTCGGAGATAGCTGGTTCTCCCCGAAAACTATTTAGGTAGTGCCTCGTGTCTCACTCTCGGGGGTAGAGCACTGTTTCGGCTAGGGGGCCATCCCGGCTTACCAAACCGATGCAAACTCCGAATACCGAGAAGTGCAATCACGGGAGACAGACTGCGGGTGCTAAGGTCCGTAGTCGAGAGGGAAACAGCCCAGACCATCAGCTAAGGTCCCTAAATCATGGCTCAGTGGGAAACGATGTGGGAAGGCACAGACAGCCAGGAGGTTGGCTTAGAAGCAGCCACCCTTTAAAGAAAGCGTAATAGCTCACTGGTCGAGTCGGCCTGCGCGGAAGATTCAACGGGGCTAAGCCATGTACCGAAGCTATGGGCGCACTTTGTGCGCGGTAGGGGAGCGTTCCGTACGCCGCTGAAGGGAGACCCGCGAGGGCTCCTGGAGGTATCGGAAGAGAGAATGCTGACATGAGTAACGATAAAGCGGGTGAAAAGCCCGCTCGCCGAAAGCCCAAGGTTTCCTGCGCAACGCTAATCGGCGCAGGGTGAGCCGGTCCCTAAGGTGAGGCCGAAAGGCGTAGCCGATGGAAAACAGGTTAATATTCCTGTGCCACATATTACTGCGATGGGGGGACGAAGGAGGCTAAGTCATCCGGGTGTTGGACGTCCCGGTTCAAGCGTGTAGGGAGTGTGAATAGGCAAATCCGTTCACACAATCCTGAGACGTGATGTCGAGGTCCTGAGTGGACCGAAGTGACTGATGCCATGCTTCCAGGAAAAGCCTCTAAGCACCAGGTAATATGTGACCGTACCGTAAACCGACACAGGTAGGCGAGGAGAGAATCCTAAGGCGCTTGAGAGAACTCGGGTGAAGGAACTCGGCAAAATGGTACCGTAACTTCGGGAGAAGGTACGCCTCTAGTAGGTGAAGATCCTCGCGATCGGAGCCGAGGGAGGCCGCAGTGACCAGGGGGCTGCGACTGTTTACTAAAAACACAGTACTCTGCAAACACGCAAGTGGACGTATAGGGTATGACGCCTGCCCGGTGCCGGAAGGTTAATTGATGGGGTTAGGCTTCGGCCGAAGCTCCTGATCGAAGCCCCGGTAAACGGCGGCCGTAACTATAACGGTCCTAAGGTAGCGAAATTCCTTGTCGGGTAAGTTCCGACCTGCACGAATGGCGTAACGATGGCCCCACTGTCTCCACCCGAGACTCAGTGAAATTGAAATCGCAGTGAAGATGCTGCGTTCCCGTGGCAAGACGGAAAGACCCCGTGAACCTTTACTACAGCTTTACACTGAATTTTGAACATGCTTGTGTAGGATAGGTGGGAGGCTTTGAAGCGGCGACGCCAGTTGTCGTGGAGCCAACCTTGAAATACCACCCTGGCATGTTTGAGGTTCTAACCCAGGCCCGTTATCCGGGTCGGGGACAGTGTATGGTGGGTAGTTTGACTGGGGCGGTCTCCTCCCAAAGAGTAACGGAGGAGCACGAAGGTACCCTCAGCGCGGTCGGAAATCGCGCAATGAGTGCAAAGGCATAAGGGTGCTTAACTGCGAGACAGACACGTCGAGCAGGTGCGAAAGCAGGTCTTAGTGATCCGGTGGTTCTAAGTGGAAGGGCCATCGCTCAACGGATAAAAGGTACTCCGGGGATAACAGGCTGATTCCTCCCAAGAGTCCACATCGACGGAGGAGTTTGGCACCTCGATGTCGGCTCATCACATCCTGGGGCTGAAGCAGGTCCCAAGGGTATGGCTGTTCGCCATTTAAAGTGGTACGCGAGCTGGGTTTAGAACGTCGTGAGACAGTTCGGTCCCTATCTGCCATGGGCGTTGGAGATTTGAGGGAAGCTGCTCCTAGTACGAGAGGACCGGAGTGGACGCACCTCTGGTGTTCCGGTTGTCACGCCAGTGGCACTGCCGGGTAGCTATGTGCGGACGGGATAACCGCTGAAAGCATCTAAGCGGGAAGCCCCTCCCAAGATGAGATCTCCCTGGACCCTTGAGGTCCCTGAAGGGCCGTTGGAGACTACAACGTTGATAGGCTGGGTGTGGAAGGTCAGTAATGGCTGAAGCTAACCAGTACTAATTGCCCGTGAGGCTTGACCATATAACACTCAAGCAACTTGAGTGTGCGACTAAGGCTGTATTGCTGCATCGCGCCAAGACGATCTTTCGAATTCCCAAGCCCTGTCCTCAGGACAGGCTTGCCGTGAGCCAGTTCGCCTGGCGGCCATAGCGAGTGTGAACCACCCGATCCCATGCCGAACTCGGAAGTGAAACCGCTCAGCGCCGATGGTAGTGTGGGGTTTCCCCATGCGAGAGTAGGTCACCGCCAGGCTTTATATCCCAACCCCAAGGTCGATTCCGGCCTTGGGGTTTTTTTGTTTCGCATGGGGAAACCCCACGCCTTTTCATGGACGACCCTGAGCTCAGCCGTGCCCGGTAGCCGTCCCTGGCCCGCAGTCCGGCCCGGCCGTCCTGGCCGGGCGCTCACGTCGGCTGCGAAATGCCACCGGCATTTCGGTCCTTGTTCGCCCCCATGCTCGTGTAGGTCACCGCCAGGCTTTATATCCCAACCCCAAGGTCGATTTCGGCCTTGGGCTTTTTTATTTGGCATGGGGAAACCCCACCCCTTATCAACTCACCAAGCATTCCTAGGCGTTTCCCGGACTCAAGACGTTCTGCCCGCTTAGCGTAGGCTTCACTATGGGGTAGAATCTGTGCTGAAATCACAACTTTCGGAAAGGCCCATGTCCATTCAGCAGCAATGCACCGATTCGGTGATCATGATCCGTCCGGTCAGCTTCACTTCCAACCCCGAGACGGCGGTCAGCAATACCTTCCAGGCTAATATCGATGCCTCGGAGGAAGAGGCCGTTCGGAATCAGGCGCAGGTCGAGTTCGACGGGCTCGTTGCCGCGCTGGAAAGAGCCGGTGTCGAGGTTACCGTGTTTGACGACACGCCGGATCCGGTCACACCCGATGCCCTGTTTCCAAACAATTGGCTCAGTACCCATGCCGATGGTGACGTCGTTCTGTATCCCATGGAAGCGCCGAGCAGGCGGGCCGAGCGTCGCGACGACGTCATCGACTCTCTGGAAACTAAGCACGGTCGACAGATCCAGGCACGGCATGACCTTAGCCCCAGTGAAGGGAAGGATCGTTTTCTGGAAGGTACCGGCAGCTTGGTGCTGGATAGGGTAAATCGCATTGCCTATGCCTGCCTGTCCAACCGAACCCACCCCGCCTTGTTTCATGACTGGTGTGAGCGCTTCGATTTCCAGCCGGAAGCCTTTACCGCCATGAGTCACGGCAAGGAGATCTACCACACCAATGTCATGATGTGTGTGGGCCAAAGTTTCGCGGTCGTCTGTGAGGAGTCTATCGTTGACGAACAGGAGCGCTTGCGGGTGCGGGGACGTCTGGAGCGCACCGGCCACGAGGTCGTTGCCATTAGTCTTGCTCAGATGAACGCCTTTGCCGGCAACATGCTTCAGCTGCGCAGCAAGGATGGAAAGGCCCTGCTCGCAATGTCTTCCCAGGCCAAGAACAGCCTGACTGACGACCAATTGGAACGTCTCGAGCAGCACGTCACAATCGTTAGTGCCGATATTTCGACCATCGAGAAATATGCCGGCGGCAGTGTCCGCTGCATGCTCGCGGAGAATTTTCTGCCGCGCAGTTCTGCGGATCAGTAATGAGGTCAACAATGCAAGCAACGGATCTTTGCCTACAGGAACGCTACGCTCCACACAATGCTTGTTATGGCTGCGGACCCGCCAATGACAAGGGCCTCCATGTTCGATCCTTTCCAGACGGGGACCAGGTAGTCGCGGAGTGGACGCCGGAAGCGCACCATGAGGCGTTCCCGGGCGTGCTCAATGGCGGAATCATCGGTTCCATTCTGGATTGCCATTGCAACTGGACGGCCGCCTGGCATCTGATGACCCAACGGGGCGAAGACCATCCGCCCTGTACCGTCACCATGGATTATCAGATCCGCTTAAAGCGCCCGACTCCAACCGACGGGCCCTTGAGGCTGGTCGCGCGCGTTGTCGAGACCGACGGTGATGTGGTCACTGTGGAAGGCCAGCTCTATGCTGGCGACAAGCTTTGCGATACCTGCCACGGCCGGTTCATGGCTGTGAAGCCTGGTCACCCCGCCTATCACCGCTGGTGAGTCGCCTCCCAATTTACGCTGTGTAAGCCGCCAGCCGTTGGTCGGAATCCTTCTGAATTCTCTCCTGCTCAGAGGAAAGTGTGAACTGGTTCACGGTTTTTCACCTAAAAGCCGACTAGATTCTTTCAATCGCCCGTATGTGGCGTACTTATCGGGGGGGTCCGATATACGCTTTGAGCGGGAGGTTTTCCGTGTCTCTTATTCGCAACAGCAGTGCTGGTGCCCTGGCTGCGGCCGTCCTGACGGGTGCCATGAGTGTTTCAGCCGTGGCGGACAGCAAGGAGCGGGTCTGGGTTGTCTTTGATCAAGGCCATAAGGGTAGCGTGCAACGTGCGCTGAATGCCCAGGGCGGTGAAGTCCATTACCAATTTGACGAACTGAATGCCTTCGCCGTCAGTCTGCCCACCCAGGCCATCAACGGCCTGCGCAATAACCCTCACGTGGCCTATGTAGAGAAGGATCCTCGCCGTGAGCTGATGTCCAGTCAGGTCAGCCCCTATGGCATCGGTATGGTCCAGGCCGATCAGGTCTCCGACGGTGCTGCCAGCGAAATGACCGTCTGTGTCATCGACTCCGGCTACGACCTCAATCATGAAGACCTACCTTCGGGTGGCAATGTTACCGGCACAAATGACTCCGGCACCGGTAATTGGTACCAGGACGGATCCGGTCACGGCACCCATGTGGCCGGTACTATTGCCGCCCTGAACAACGATGTGGGCGTGGTGGGCGTCCTGCCTTCCGGCAATCCGAATCTCCATATCGTCAAGGTCTTCAATGACAGCGGTTCCTGGGGTTATTCCTCGGATCTGGTTCACGCCCTGAACGTCTGTGAAGACGCTGGTTCAAATGTTGTAAACATGAGTCTGGGCGGCAGCTTCTCAAGTAACTCCGAGGCTAACGCCTTTGCCGCCGCCCATGATCGTGGTGTGCTGTCCATCGCCGCTGCGGGCAACGATGGCAACACCCGCAAGAGCTATCCGGCTTCCTACGATGCCGTGGTCTCGGTGGCCGCCATCGACGAGAACATGGAGCTCGCCAGCTTCTCCCAGCGCAATGATCAGGTCGAACTGTCCGCGCCGGGTGTGGCAGTCCGTTCCACCGTCCCCATGGGTTCCGGCAATGAGGAAACCTTCACCCTTTCCGGTGATGCTTTTTCCGCTGTCGCGATGGATGGTTCGCCCGACGCCCAGGGCCAGGGTGAATTGATGGATTGTGGCTTGGGCACCTCTACCTGTGATGCCCAGGGCCAGGTCTGTCTCATCGAGCGTGGCCAGATCAGTTTTGCCGACAAGGTCCAGGCTTGCGAGGCTGGCGGTGGCGTCGGCGCGGTGATCTACAACAACGAATCCGGCGCCCTCCAGGGCACCCTGGGTGATGTGGCGACCGGCATACCCTCCGTGGGAATCAGCCAGGCTGATGGTCAGGAAGCACTGACCCGTCTGGGTGAAACCGGATTCGTGGCCACCGGTGTGGGCAACTACGCCAGCTGGAATGGCACCTCCATGGCCAGCCCCCATGTGGCGGGTGTGGCAGCCCTGGTCTGGAGCCATCACCTGAGCTGCAGCAACCAGGAAATCCGTGACGCCCTTGCCGCCACCGCCCTGGACCTGGGCAGCGCCGGCCGTAACAACGAATTCGGTTACGGTCTTGTTCAGGCCCGCGATGCCGTCGATTACCTTTCCAGCAATGGCTGTGCCGGTGGTGGTGATGACGGCGGTGACGATGGCAATGGTGGCGACGACGGCAACGGCGGTGATGACGACGATGGCGATGACGGCGACAATGGTGGTGATGATGGTGACAGTGATGACGGCGATGCCGATTCCATCGAACTGATTGCCGTCGGCTACAAGGTGCAGGGTCGTCACCGTGCCGACCTGAACTGGACCGGCGCCAGCTCCAGCATGGTTGAGGTGCTGCGCAATGCCGGTGTCGAGGCCACCGTCGAGAACACCGGCGAATGGACCTGGACCAGTAATATTCGTGGCGGAGCCTGCCATGATTTCCAGGTCTGCGACACGGATTCAGGCGAATGCTCCCAGGTGGTGACGGTCTGCCCCTAAGCCAGTCCGAGTCTGTGCTGAACCGAAACGGCCCGCATTGCGGGCCGTTTCTTTATCACTTACCGGGTCCGCCACCGTGGTGGTCTTGCAGCCATTCACCTTAAACTACCTCCGCAAATCGGGTAGAATCCCGACTTTGCGCCGGCCTCTGGGCGGTAACCACAGATAACACCAATACGGAATGACCGTCATGTCCACATCCACTCGCATTCTCATGTGTCCGCCTGACCATTTCCACGTCAATTACGCTATCAATCCCTGGATGAAGGGCAACCAGGACCAGGTTTCCCAGGAGAAGGCGATGTCCCAGTGGCAGGCTTTGAGGGCATTGGTGGCGCGTTTTGCCGAAGTGGTCGAGATTGAGCCCCAGGAAGGGGTGCCGGATATGGTGTTCACCGCCAACGCCGGCACGGTTGCCGGGAAGCGGGCCGTGGTTTCCAGCTTCGCCCACAAGGAGCGCCAGCCGGAGGAGCGGCATTTCGCCCAGTTTTTCCGCAAGATTGGCTATGAGGTGGGTGAGCTGCCAGAGGGTGTGCGTTATGAGGGTGCCGGTGATTCCCTGTTTGACCGGGGTGGTGAGTGGCTCTGGGCCGGTTCCGGCTTCCGCACCGATCGCGAGGCACATGAGTTCGTGGCCGATTTTCTGGGGGTCGACGTCCTGAGCCTGACCCTGGTTGATGAGCGCTTCTATCACATCGACACCTGTTTCTGCCCCCTCGCCGGCGGATGGCTGCTTTACTATCCTCAAGCCTATGATGTCGCCTCCAATGAGTTAATCGAATCGCGGGTGCCGGCTGAGCGCCGAATCCGGGTGACCGAGGAAGAAGCGGCGGAATTTTCCTGTAACGCCATCAATATTGGCGAGAATGTAATCATGCATGACTGTTCCGACCGCCTGCGTTCAGAGCTGGAGCGAGCTGGCTTTACGGTGCATACCACCTCCCTGAGCGAGTTCCTCAAGGCGGGGGGGTCGGCCAAGTGTCTGAGCCTGAAGCTGGATGAGCCCGAGGCCATCGCAAAATGAAGCACTGAGTCACTGCATGGCGCAGCGATAAAAGAACCAGGGACGGCTCGGCCGATTAGCTAAAGAACGTCAGCGCCCCCGGAAGCACGCCAATTTCAAGGCGACGGGCCTGACGGTAGATTACCTCACCATCGGCGTGGACGCGGCAGGGCGCATCCAAATGGATGCTTGCCCGCCGGGTCAGGAAGCGTTGGTAGCCTTCGATTTCTTCTACACGGCCTTCAGTGACCAGGGGAGCCAGGGCCATGATCTGGCGCCGACTGAGCGACGGCGTAATGATCAGGTCCAGTTGCCCGTCCTCGATATTTGCATGAGGGGCCAGATTGAATCGTCCGCCCTCGTAGCAGCCATTGGCGATTACCATCAAGGTCACTTCCTGCTCCAGATTGCCCCCGTCATGCCTGACCGAGACTCGAGGGCGCCGTTTCCGCAGCAGCGACTGAGCAAGGGCAGCAACATAGGCCGTGTCACCGGGCAGCCAACGGCGGCGGGATGCAATATCCGCGATATCCGCGTCCAGACCGATTCCCAGGGTATTGGCAAAGAAGATGTCGTTGCACTGGCCCATGTCGACTCGGCGTTTTGTGCCCAGCATCAGCCGGTCGCAGGCGTCCGCCCATTCACGGGGTAGCCCAAGGCTCTTCGCGAAGTCATTACCGCGCCCCACGGGAATCAGTGCCAGGTCCGGCAAAGGGCCCTCGCTTTGTAAGCAACCATTGATGACTTCGAACAGGGTGCCGTCGCCACCCGCTGTCGCCAATAGCCTGCTGCCGGACTCAACCACCTCCCTGGCCAGCTCAATGCCGTGGCCCGGGCTTTCTGTCAGGTGCCAGCGGGGCTCGAAGTCGAGGCTTCGAAGGTGCGTGTCAATGGAATCTCGAAATTTGCCGGCTCTCCCGCCCCCTGCCGCGGGATTAAGAATGATATCAACGAGGCTCACACCGTCCCCCTTTCTTCGCAGCGCCTGATCATTTGTCCCATACAGCGGGCGCAAATGAATTGATCAGAGGTTCCTTAGTCTACCTTGTTTACTGGCGTTTGGCAGGGGCGTGAACCAGGCCTTTCGCCGGTTCACGCCGGTGGCGGGATCACAGGTGGCGCAGGGCCCGGGTGTGGTCACGTTCCGCCAGCCATTGGGGACGATGCCTGGGCGCGGCGTAGGGCGCCTGGAGGCGATTTTCCATGCTATTGAAGACAAAGAAGGCGTTGCTCCGCGGCAGAGGGGTGATGTTGCCGTTGGAGCCGTGCATGGTATTGCATTCAAAGAACAGCACCGAGCCCGCCGGCCCCTCCGGAACATGGATGCCGCCCTGCTGAACCAGCCAGCTCAAGCTCTCCTGGTCCGGTACGCCCACTTCCTGGGCTTTGAGAGAGCTGAGATGATTGTCCTCCGGGGTCTCGCCCACACAGCTGATGAAATGCCGATGGGAGCCGGGGATCAGCATCAGGGCCCCGTTAAAGGCCTTGTTGTCTGTCAGCAGAATCGAGCAGCTGACCGCCCGCATCCGCGGCATACCGTCCTCGGCGTGCCAGGTCTCGAAATCCGAGTGCCAGTAGAACTCCTTGCCGGTGAAGCCCGGCTTGTAGTTGACCCGGCTCTGATGGACATAGACATCCGAGCCCAGCAGTTGTTGGGCCACATCCAGCACGCGCGGGTCCCGGCACAGCCGCCCGAAGAGGTCGTCATTGCGATGGATTGAAAAGATCGAGCGGATGGACTCGCTGCCCGGCTCAGTGATGACCTCGGGACGCTTGCTGTTGTCGGCACGAGCGTCGAGGCGGCGAAGTTCCCGCCGGTACATTTCCACTTCGCTCTCCGAGAACAGCCCGGTGAGAAAGAGGAAGCCGTCCCTTTCGTACCGGCTCAGTTCCTGCTGGCCGAGAGGGCCATCGTCGATGTCGCCGTAAACAATTGGGTCCTTGCGGGGGATGATGCGTGCTTCGTCCTGGACCCGGGTGGGATAGATGTCAGTGTGTGTGCCGGTTTGCCGTGTTTCATGCAATTCCCGCACGGTTACTGCCATAACAGACCTCCTTTATGCTTGTCGTTGGTTGGTTACCTCTCTGTGTTAAGTTCATGGCCCGGGCGGCAAATCGCCCCCCGGGTCCTGGAAATGCCTCGGGATCAGTCTTCGTCTACCGGATAAACCCCGTGCTCGTCATGGACCTCACGTCCGCTGATGGGCGGATTGAAGACACAGACCATGCGCATATGGGTGCCCTTGTTGGCCCGAAGATAGTGCTCATCGTTCTTGTCCAGGATGTAGATCTCGCCCGCCTTGACGGGCCATATCTTGCCGTCCGCGATGGTCTCGACTTCACCCTCGCCCTCGGTCAGATAGACCGATTCCAGATGGTTCTTGTAGTGAATGTGGGTTTCGGTGCCTTCCTTGATGATGGTGTCATGGACGGAATAGCCCATGCCGTCATCCTTCAGGACCAGACGGCGGCTGACCCAGTTGCCGCCATCCACTTCGCGGTCGGTACCGATGATGTCATCCAGTTTTCTCACAATCATTGTCATGGCTCCCAAATATGCCGGTGAGTGGTCGTGTCGGGCGCACAGGGCCCTGCTTGCCTGCCGTTCATGATACGCAGGGCGGCCCTGGAGTCCGTACTAATGGCTGGCCGGTCTTGTTCCTTGCTGTGCCAGCCGGGTGCTGCTTGCGGATGGCTTGTGAGCTATCCAGAGTGCGGGGACGGCTGGGCCGCCCCCGCGACCACGCGCATCGCTTTCAAGCTGGGGATGCGTTGCGGTTATTTCAAGCGGCGTTCTGCTCGGCCAGTTTCTTGCTGACGGTCTCGGCGACCTTGTCGAGGATGTCCAGGCCCTTGACCAGGTCCGCTTCCTCGATGACCAGCGGGGCGAGGAACTTGACCACGTTATCGTCGATCCCGGCACCCTCGATCACCAGTCCGTGCTTGAAGGCCTCTTCCGAGAACATGTCGGCCAGGCCCTTGTGCTCGGAGGCCAGGCCCCAGATGAAGCCGCGACCGCGGACACGGGCCTTGAGGGCCGGATGGCGGTCGGCAATGGCCTGGAAGCGCTCCCTCACGATTTCGCCCTTGCGCCGCACCTCGCGGGTCAGGGCGTCATCCTGCCAGAATTCCTTCAACGCCGCGGTGGCGGTGATGAAGGCCAGGTTGTGACCGCGGAAGGTGCCGTTGTGCTCGCCCGGACCCCAGATGTCATGCTCGGGCTTGAGCAGGATTACTGCGAAGGGCAGGCCGTAGGCGGACAGGGACTTGGACAGGCAGACCATGTCCGGGTCCAGATCCCATTCCTCGAAGCTGAAGAAGGTGCCGGTGCGACCGCAACCCACCTGGATGTCGTCGATGATCAGCAGGATGCCATGCTTCTTGCAGATTCGGCCCAGACGCTCCATCCATTCGCGACTGGCCACGTTGACCCCACCTTCGGCCTGCACGGTCTCGACGATCACGCCGGCCGGCATTTCCACGCCACTGCCCCGGTCTTCCAGCACATGCTCGAAGTAATCCAGGGTGTCGACACCCTCGCCCATGTAGCCGTCAAAGGGCATGGGCGTGGCATTGCTCAACGGCTGGGCGGCGCTGTGGCGCTTGCCCTCGTTGCCGGTCACCGCCAGGGAGCCGACCGTCATGCCGTGAAAGGCATTGGTGAAAAAGGCCATGTTGGTCCGGCCGGTCACCTTGCGGGCCAGTTTCATGGCCGCCTCGGTGGCGTTGGTGCCGGTCGGGCCCGGGAACTGGACCTTGTAGTTCATCTTGCGCGGTTCCAGGATGACCTGATTGAAGGTTTCCAGGAAACGCTCCTTGGGGGCGCTGTACATGTCCAGGCTGTGGGTGATGCCGCCGCGTTCCACATACTCCAGCAGCGGCTTGCGCAGTGCCGGGTGGTTATGTCCGTAGTTGAGCACGCCGGCACCGGCGAAGAAGTCCAGGTACTTCTCGCCCTCGGTGTCGGTCAGCCAGGCGCCCTCGGACGTGTCCCAGGTCTTGGTGAAGGTCCGGCAATAGCCGCGCACTTCGGATTCATATTTGTCGATGGTCTTGTTGCTCATTGGTCCTCCGGTCAAAAGAATCTGGAATTCGTTTCAAAAAACAGTTCAGGCTTCCGGCCATTCGATCGGGCCGACCCGGTACAGGTGTTCGCTCTCGTGAGGCTCCGGGAAGAACTCGCTGGGGAAGAAGGGCATCTTGCGGCATTGGGTGCCGGACCTCTTGGCAAAGCCCCGGAACAGATTCTGTGAGGGTTTGTTGCTCGGCGTCACGCTGGCTTCCAGATAGCGCACATTTCGGCATGCCGGCAGTGCCATCAGATGGCGGAGCAGGCGCATGCCCACCCCTTTGCCACGCACTTTCTTGCTGACACCCACCTGCCAGACGAAGATGGTGTCTTCCTGTCTGGGCGGGATATAAGCCAGTACGAAACCCACCATCTCGCCATCCCGCTCAGCCACCAGGCAGGTATCGCCGAAGTGTTGGCACATCAGGATATAAGCGTAGGAGGGGTTCTGTTCCAGCACCCCGGCTTCCGCCACGAACCTCCACATCACGCCCCCATCGGCGGCGGTGGCGGCGCGGTAAATAATGTCACCAGTCTGCTCAGACACGTTGTTGTCCTTACTGTCTATGGTTGTCGCGGTCTTGCTCATGCCACCTCCCGAGCCTGCTTGGCATCCTCAAGAAAGACTGCATGCAGGGCTCGCATGGCATCGCCCACCTGGGCGGCTTCGACCAGGCAGGTCAGGGAATGCTCGCGGGTGAAACTGATCCGGACACCGACTCCGGCTCGTTCCAGCGCCGCTTCGGCCTTGCGAAGGATGTCCGGGTCCTCCCCGGTGTGCAGGCCGACTGCTGAAACCGAGCCCAGATCCGTGCTGACCGAGATTCGGTCGTCAAACTGGTCGCGTAAGCCATCAGCGAAAATATCCAGATTGGCAATATCTTCAGTCGCGATCAGCATATCGCGGCGCTCACCATCATCGCCGGTGTCGTCCACGAAAATGTCATTCTTCTCAATAGCCTTCAGCACCTTGTCGCCCAGGCCAGCGACCCGGTCCTTGCCCCGCAGGGAGACCCAGATCAACTCCTTGTGGCAAGCAACACCCAGGACCTTGGCCTCGTCGCCGGCCTCCCGCTCGTGGATGATGGTGCCGGGGGCATCGTTGAAGGTGCAGCGAGCACGGACCTCCACGTCACGGCGCCAGGCATATTCCACCGCCCGTGGGTTGAGAACCGAGGCCCCGTGGTGGGCCAGTTCGGTCATCTCGACATAGCTGATTTCGGGCATGGGACGGGCGGTCTCAACAATGCGCGGGTCGGCTGTGTAGACGCCGTCCACATCGGAGTAGATCTCACAGCGATCGGCATTGACGCCTGCGGCCACCGCCACCGCCGTGGTGTCGGAACCGCCACGACCAAGGGTCGTAACCTCGCCACGACTGTTCATGCCCTGATAACCGGCAACGACCACAATCCGGCCACGTTCCAGTTCACGCTCCACCCGTCCAGCCTTGACGTCGGTAATCCGGGCATTGAAGTGGTTGTCGGTGGTACGGATGCCGCTTTGGGGGCCGGTGAGGGAGATGCAGTCCTCGCCCAGCTCCTGGATGGCCATGCTCAGCAGGGACATGGAAATGCGCTCGCCACAGGCAAGCAGCATATCCAGTTCCCTGCGGGACGGATCCTTGGCCAGATCCCGGGCCATGTTGAGGAGGTTGTTGGTGGTCTTGCCCATGGCCGACACGACCGCCACCACCTGATGCCCGGCGCGGCGGGTTTCCACGATACGCTGGGCAACGTGGCGCATCTTGTCCTCGTCGGCAACCGAGGAACCCCCAAATTTTTGAACGATGAGGCTCATCGCAGCTCTCCTGCGTCAAGTGTTATTTCAATCTGGAATGATTTGCTCAAGGCAGCCGCACTCTCCCGCTGACCCCGGCATGCTCTAGCCTGCCGGTTCGGGTGCTGGTCCTGCTTAGCGGCTACCGTTGATTCCTTCATGGCTGCTGTCGTCTTCGATACTGGAAGCTGTGCCGGGCGCCTGATCAAGGCGTCTCGAGGCCGTCTCCGGCGTCTCGTTACCGGTTGGCCAGCTGGCCAGAACGGGTGCGGCATCAATCTCTTCCGCTTCCATCATGGTCACGATGCGCTGCAAGACGCGGTCAATCTCAGCCTGGCGGGCTTCCGGCAGTTCCGCCAGACGTTGAATGAAGCGCTCCTGGAGGGGGAGAGGTGTGCGATCAACCAGCTCCATGCCGGCCTTGGTCAAGGCCACCAGCACCTGGCGCTTGTCCTCCGCGCGGCGCTTGCGGGTCAGATAGCCCCGGCGCTCCAGGCGGTCCAGGATGCCGCTGATCGTCGCCGGGCTCAGTGAGACCGCACGTGCCAATTGGCCCGGCGTCAGCTCACCGTGCTGCTTGAGCTGTCGCAAGCAAATCAGTTGGGGGCCGGTGAGACTGTGGCGCATCGATAGCTGGCGGCTATAGAAATCCACCGCCCGTATGATCCGCCGCAGGGCGCGGAGGATGCGCTCGTCGTAACGGGAAGTGCTGTCAAAATCTGGCGTCGCTTGCAAGATGGTTTGCCTGCTAAAAATTTTGTGTGCGAAATATTATAGACCGAAATATTTCGGCTGTAAAATATTGCCCTGGTCGGCGCCGTGGCGGAGGCGGCCCCCGGGGCGGTAAACTGCAGCTTCCCTCATTTGGTGATCGCAGGAGATATTGATGCTGGAACTGGGGCTTATTGTATTGGCCGCCTACCTTGTGGGCTCGGTGATGGGGGGCTTGATCCTGCGCCCGCTGATTGGTGGGGCGGATATCCGTCGCGAGGGCAGCGGCAATGCCGGTGCCACCAATGCCCTGCGGACGCGGGGCAAGGGTTTTGCCGCGGCGGTAGCCGTGATCGATGTTCTCAAGGGTGTGGCCGCGGTGGCCTTGATTCCCCAGCTCAGCCTGCTCACGGAAACTGCCCAGGCCCTGGATCCGGAATGGCTCATGGCGCTGTGCGGGGTGGCAGTGGTTTTCGGTCACGTCTGGCCGCTCTGGCATGGCTTTCGTGGTGGAAAGGGCGCCGCCACCCTGGTCGGTGTGATGATCGTGATTGCGCCGATGGCGCTGTTGCCCATTCTGGCGGTTTGGCTGCTGGTTCTGGTGTTTTCCGGCTATGTGGGTCTTGCCACGGTTCTTGCCGCTGCCGTGGGCCCGGTTTACATGCTCGCCATCGGGGAGCCCCTGACCGGCATGCTGGTGACCTTCACCGGGGTGATGTTCATCACCATTGTTTACACCCATCGCAGCAATCTGAAACGTCTGGCAAGGGGCGAAGAGGCGCGCTTCGAGAAGGCTATGCTATTCCGCCGCCGGCACGGGAGCGGTGAGGGATGAGTGAGGCGGCCGATCCAAGCGCCTCCCGAGTCCGACCCGGCGATGAGCTGCGCCATCGGATTCTGGTTGCCCTGGCGGACGGCGAATTCCATTCCGGTGAAGCCCTGGCCGGTGCGCTGGGCGTTTCGCGGGCGGCCGTTTGGAAGCACCTGGAGGCACTTGCTGAAGCCGGGCTCGGTCTGGACCGTCAGCGGGGGCGGGGTTATCGCCTCACCCATCCGGTAGAATTGTTTGACGCCGACGCCATTCGTGCGGCCATGGGTTCGCCGTGGAATAGGCAATTGCAGCTTCACCTGCCTGCCGCCGTCGCCTCTACCAACCAGTTTCTGGCCGATCTGCCCGCAGATGCCAGGCCCCAGGCCTGTCTGGCCGAAGGCCAGGCGGCCGGGCGTGGTCGGCGTGGGCGCCAGTGGCTGAGTGCCTATGGCGCCGGTATTCCCCTCTCACTTGCCTGGCATTTTCACGTGCTAAGCGCCGGCGTTTCGGCTCTTGCCCCTGCCATCGCCGTGTCCCTGGCAGGGGCCCTTGAGGCGTTGGGGGCCAGGGGGCTGCGTTTGAAGTGGCCCAATGATCTGCTCTGCGAGCAGGGCAAGTTGGCCGGCATCCTGATTGAGTTGCGCGGCGCGCCCGAGGGGCCCTGTGATGTGATCATTGGAGTCGGTATCAATTGGGCCCTGCCAAACGAGCCGGTGGACCAGGCGGCCGCCGACCTGTCGGCGGTGATGGCGCGCCCCTCCCGCAACCATCTTGCTGGCATGGTACTCGGAAGGCTCTGTGATGATCTGGGCCGCTACGCTGAGCAGGGATTTGCCCCGTTCGCCGATGCCTGGGCCGAGCGCGATGCGCTGGCCGGTCGTTCGGTGACTCTCGATCTGGGCACGCGACAGGTGGCGGGTTGTGCCCAGGGGCTGGATGAGGCCGCGGCGCTGTGTTTGCGGGAAGCCGATGGTTCCCTCAGCCGCTGGCAGGTGGGGGAAGTCAGTCTGCGGCCGGCCAGATCGAACTGACATGATTCTCTTGTTGGACAGTGGCAATAGTCGGCTCAAGTGGGCGCTTGCCGACTCCGACGGGCGGCTTCGCGAGCACGGGGTTCATGAGGGTGGTTCTCTGCCCGCAGTTCTGGAGCGCGACGACATCAAGGCAGTGCGCCTGGCTTCGGTCCGGGAGGCAGACTACACGGCCCGCCTTGAGCGGGCAGTTCGGGCGCGGGGCTGGCCCGTGACCCGTCTGCGAACTCCGGTTGGTCAGGAAGGCCTGGTCAACGCCTACCCTGAGCCCGATCGCTTGGGCGTGGATCGCTGGTTGGCGATGCTGGCTGCCTGGCGGCGAGAGCGGGCGGGCTTCGTGGTGGTGGATGTGGGTACTGCGGTGACCATCGACCTGGTGGCAGACGACGGACACCACCTTGGCGGTGCCATTCTCGCCGGCGAGGCCTTAAGCCTTGAAGCCTTGGTAGGCCGTGCCAGTGGCATTCGCCCGCGGCCAGGCGACGGCGGGCCGGGTTTCCCTGCCGCGGATACCGGTGCAGCCGTAGCTGCCGGTGTGCGCCTGGCCGTCTGTGGCGGGGTCGAGCGAGCCCTGCGGCTAGCCCGGCAAGCCGATGTTGCGGGGCCCCTCTATCTGACCGGCGGTGGTGCCGAGCCTGTTTGCGAGGCGCTATCGGACGAGCGTCCCCGATTGGTGCCCGATCTGGTTTTGGAAGGCATGCTGGAGGAGGCGCCTAGATGCTTCGGCTGATTTTTCTGCTGCTGCTGGCGCTCAACCTGGTCGTTCTGGCCTGGCAGGCCTGGCATGCCCCCGACCCAGCGGAAGAGCTGGTACGAATTGAGCCCAATGAGCGTTATCAGCTGGCTGTGGCCGAGCCCGATCTACCGGAGTCTGACCTGCAGCCGAGGGAGCCGGCCGAGCCCCAGTGGCGACCAGGCGGTTGCGTGCAATTGGGTGGCGTGGATGGCGAGGAAGCCTTGCGGGCATTCAAGCGGCTCCGCCCCGAGCTTTCCGCGCATTTGCTCGAGATTCCCGAGTCAGTGGTCTTCGCCTGGTGGGTGATTATTCCGCCTGACGGGATCACAGATGCCGATGAAACCCTGGCGGCCCTGGAGGCGGCGGGCGCTGGCGATTATTTCCTGATTCGCAGCGGTGAAGGTGAGGGCGGTATATCCCTGGGGCTGTTCAGCACCCCCGAGCGCGCCGAGCTTCGTCGGGACCGACTTCAGGAGCGCGGATTCAGTCCGGATATCCGTGAGCGCGAACGCCAGGAGCCCCGTTACTGGTTGTTGATGCCTGAGGGGCGGCTCGCCCCCGAGGTCTGGCAGGCGGACCATCCGGAATGGCGCCTGCGCCCTGCGCTGTGCCCCGGCGCCGAGGGGGAGCTTGTGGATATCCGCCGCAACCCGCTAGAATAGCGCCCCTTTCCTCGACGGCTCTGGTGGTCGAGGGAACCAGGCTGGCGTAGCTCAGTTGGTAGAGCAGCTGATTTGTAATCAGCAGGTCGCGGGTTCGACTCCTGTCGCCAGCTCCAGCTTTCTCTTGACAGTGTGCGAGGGGATGGGCGAAAATCCCCGGCTTACGCTTGCGGAGGGGTACCCAAGCGGCCAACGGGGGCAGACTGTAAATCTGCTGGCTTTGCCTTCGGAGGTTCGAATCCTCCCCCCTCCACCAGATACAGCAACGCCACCGGCGGGCATACGCCCTTCGGTGGCGTCTGCCGCTCAGGGATAAGGTCCCGGCGGCGCGATCTGAAGATCGCAGCGGGTGTAGTTCAATGGTAGAACCTCAGCCTTCCAAGCTGATGATGTGGGTTCGATTCCCATCACCCGCTCCAGGTACGACGCCCCGAGGGGCAGTGAGTGCGCCCATATAGCTCAGTGGTAGAGCACTCCCTTGGTAAGGGAGAGGTCGGCGGTTCAAATCCGCCTATGGGCTCCATAGTCTGATTCGCGCATGGTTTTGCGGATCATTGGTGGGCGCCGCTTTGGCGGTGTCTTGGCAGGGTCGCTCCGGTAATGGTCGGTAGTGACCGGGGTTTTGGTTAACAGCTTCGTTTCCGGGAGTCGCCAGAATGTCCAAGGAAAAGTTTGAAAGAACAAAGCCGCACGTGAACGTAGGAACGATTGGTCACGTTGACCACGGCAAGACGACGCTGACGGCTGCGCTGACGAAGGTTGCGGGCGAGGCCAGCGGTGGCGAGTTCCGTGATTACGGCGATATTGACAACGCCCCGGAAGAGCGTGAGCGTGGCATCACCATTGCGACTGCTCACGTTGAGTACGAGTCCGCCAATCGTCACTACGCCCACGTTGACTGCCCGGGTCACGCTGACTACGTGAAGAACATGATCACGGGTGCGGCGCAGATGGACGGTGCGATCCTGGTGGTGAGCGCGGCCGACGGTCCCATGCCCCAGACCCGTGAGCACATTCTGCTGAGCCGCCAGGTTGGCGTGCCGGCGATTCTGGTGTTCCTGAACAAGGCGGACATGGTTGATGACGCCGAGCTTCTGGAGCTGGTTGAGATGGAAGTTCGCGAGCTTCTGAGCGAGTACGACTTCCCTGGCGACGATACCCCGATTGTCACCGGTTCCGCGCTCAAGGCGCTGGAAGGCGACAGCTCCGACATCGGTGTGCCGGCGATCAACAAGCTGCTGGAAGCCCTGGACGAGTTCATTCCGGAGCCGGAGCGTGCCGTTGACGGTACCTTCCTGATGCCGGTTGAAGACGTGTTCTCCATCTCCGGTCGCGGTACGGTTGTGACCGGTCGTGTTGAACGTGGTGTTGTGAACGTGGGCGACGAAGTGGAGATCGTGGGTATTCGCGAGACCACCAAGACCACGGTGACCGGCGTGGAAATGTTCCGCAAGCTGCTGGATCAGGGGCAGGCGGGTGACAACGTTGGCGTTCTGCTGCGTGGTACCAAGCGTGATGACGTGGAGCGTGGTCAGGTTCTGGCCGCCCCCGGTTCCATCACCCCGCACACCAAGTTTGAGTGTGAGGTTTATGTGCTGAGCAAGGAAGAGGGTGGTCGTCATACCCCCTTCTTCAACGGCTATCGCCCGCAGTTCTACTTCCGTACCACGGACGTGACGGGTGCGTGTGAGCTGCCGGAAGGCACCGAGATGGTGATGCCTGGTGACAACGTGAAGATGACGGTGTCGCTGATTGCGCCGATCGCCATGGAAGACGGCCTGCGCTTCGCCATTCGCGAAGGCGGTCGCACCGTGGGCGCCGGCGTGGTGTCCAAGATTATCGAGTAAGCAGGAAGGGTCGGGTGGCTGTGCCGCCCGGTCTGAGTATTAGGCCAGTAGCTCAATTGGCAGAGCAGCGGTCTCCAAAACCGCAGGTTGGGGGTTCGAGTCCCTCCTGGCCTGCCAGATTTTTACCCGGGTCCGGCTGGCGATGATCGTCAGTCGGCTCGTGTTTTTCTAAGGATCTGTTCTCGAATGAGCGGGAAACCAGAAGTTCAGACAAGTAGTGTCGACACCATGAAGCTGCTCCTCGGGGCGGCCGTCGGGGTGTCCGGCATCGTGGCGTTTTATTATTTCACCGACCAGCCAGCTGTAGTCCGTTGGCTGGGGCTGATCGCGGCCTTCGTCGTGGGTGCCTTGATTGCGGTGCAGTCCACTCAGGGGCATGCCCTCTGGGATTTTGCCCGCACTTCCTGGGTGGAGGTGCGCAAGGTGGTCTGGCCCAACCGTCAGGAAACTACCCAGACCACGATTGCCGTGCTGGTGATGGTGATTCTGCTGGCCATCTTCCTGTGGTTGATCGATATGCTCCTCGCCTGGGGCGCCGGTTACGTCACCAACCCGGGGGGCTGATCCATGGCCAAGCGCTGGTATGTATTGCAGGCCTACTCGGGGTTCGAGCACCAGGTGAAGCGCTCCCTGGAAGACCGTGTCCGACACAGTGGCATGGCCGACAAGTTCGGCGAAATCCTTGTGCCCACCGAGGAAGTGGTGGAGATGCGTGGCGGCCAGAAGCGCCGTAGCGAGCGCAAGTTCTTTCCGGGCTACGTTCTGGTGCAGATGGAGCTCGACGACGACACCTGGCACCTGGTCAAGAGTGTGCCCAAGATCATGGGCTTTATCGGTGGTTCCAGCGATCGGCCATCGCCCATTTCCGATCGGGAGGCCGAACAGATTCTGAATCGGGTCGAAGAGGGGGCCGAGAAGCCCAAGCCGAAGGTCCTCTTCGAGCCCGGTGAAATGATCCGCGTAATTGACGGTCCTTTTACCGATTTCAACGGTGTGGTGGAAGAGGTCAATTACGAGAAGAGTCGCCTGCGTGTGGCGGTGTTGATCTTTGGTCGTTCCACGCCGGTGGAGCTGGAGTTCGGCCAGGTCGAGAAAACCTGAATGATCATGGCGGGCAGGAAGCCCGTGCGCGCCGCCTGCCAGGCGGCATTTAATCAAACCGGGGAGCCGAGAGGCGCTAGTCCGAACGAGGAAAAGTTCGGCGGTACCCAACCAGGAGACTATCATGGCCAAGAAAGTTGAAGGCTATATCAAGCTTCAGATTCCGGCCGGTCAGGCCAATCCCAGTCCGCCCGTGGGCCCTGCCCTGGGTCAGCATGGTGTCAACATCATGGAGTTCTGCAAGGCGTTCAATGCCGCCACCCAGAACATCGAGTCGGGCTTGCCCACGCCGGTAGTGATTACGGTCTATTCCGATCGTAGTTTTACTTTCATTACCAAGACCCCTCCTGCCGCCATTCTTTTGAAGAAGGCCGCGGGCATCAAGTCTGGTAGCGCACGCCCCAACACCGACAAGGTGGGTAAGGTCACCCGTGAGCAGGTGGAAGAGATCGCCAAGACCAAGATGCCTGATCTGAATGCCTTTGATATGGACCAGGCAGTGAAGATCATCGCCGGCAGTGCCCGCAGCATGGGCCTTGAAGTGGAGGGTCTCTGACATGGCCAAGCTCACCAAGCGAATGAAACAGATTCAGGAAAAGGTCGAACCCGGTAAGCTCTATCCGGTTGACGACGCCTTTGGCCTTATCAAAGAACTGAGTGCGGTCAAGTTTGCCGAGTCAGTGGACGTGGCCGTCAATCTGGGCGTGGACCCCCGTAAGTCCGATCAGGTCGTGCGCGGCTCCACCGTGTTGCCTCACGGTACCGGTCAGGATGTGCGCGTCGCCGTCTTCACCCAGGGTCCCAATGCCGATGCTGCCAAGGAAGCTGGTGCCGATATCGTCGGCATGGACGATCTGGCCGAAGAAGTGAAGAAGGGCAATATGGATTTTGATGTGGTCATCGCCAGCCCCGACGCCATGCGCGTGGTGGGTCAGCTTGGCCAGATCCTGGGTCCCCGCGGCCTCATGCCCAACCCCAAGGTGGGTACCGTGACCCCGGATGTGGCTACGGCGGTCAAGAATGCCAAGGCAGGTCAGGTCCGCTATCGGACCGACAAGTCCGGCATCATCCACTGCACCATCGGCAAGGTGGATTTTGACGCCAACGCGCTCAAGGATAATCTCAATGCCCTGCTGGCGGATCTGCAGAAGGCCAAGCCTTCCGCCGCCAAGGGTGTTTACATGAAGAAGGTCACCGTCTCCAGCACCATGGGGCCGGGCCTTGCAGTGGATCAGGGCAGTCTCTGATCTGCGACCCTTTTGAGGTACTCGCTCCATCTCGGTGGTGCGATGCGTCAAAGACCGTGAGTGCCTGCTCTGTTGGGTAGGCTTAATGGCGAAAGCCGGCTCACGCAGACGGTGTTACCCGAGTCAGGACAGCCTGGTGACGGACACCGTTGTAACGGCGGATGGTGAGGGACCATCGTCCGATTTGTGAACGGTAACGTGGGAAGGTTCCAAGGAGCCTGAACACACAGCCAGGAGGTGAAACCGTGGCCCTTAGTTTTGAAGCAAAAAAGGCTATGGTCGCCGAGGTTAGCGTGGTTGCCGCCGAGGCCCATTCGGCCGTTGCAGCGGAATACCGCGGTCTGACCGTTGAGCAGATGAATGCCTTGCGCACAAAGGCGCGTGAAAATGGCGTCTATCTGCGAGTGGTCAAGAATAATCTCGCGCGTCGAGCCCTTGAGGGTACCGATTTCGAGTGCATGAGCGACTCCCTGGTGGGTCCTCTGCTGCTGGCGTTCTCCCAGGAAGATCCTGGTGCGGCTGGCCGTGTAGTCAAGGATTTTGCCAAGGAGCATGATGCGCTCCAGGCCAAGATCGTGGCTATCGGCGGACAGGCCCTGCCGGGTTCGGAACTGGATCGTCTTGCTTCGCTGCCGACTCGCGACGAGGCACTGGCCCAGCTGATGAGCGTCATGAAGGCGCCCGTCGAGAAGTTCGTGCGCACGCTCAACGAGCCGCACGCCAAGCTGGTCCGTACCTTCGCCGCGTATCGCGACAAGAAGCAGGCCGAAGCTGCCTAAGAAATCGGTGGATGAATCAATTGCGGGTGAGCAATCACTCGGGTAACTCAACAGAACGAATTGGAGTGTGACAATGGCTGTTTCGAAGGAAGATATTCTCGAGACCATTTCCAACATGACCGTCATGGAGGTCGTTGACCTGATCTCCGAGATGGAAGAGAAGTTCGGTGTTTCCGCTGCCGCTGCCGTGGCCGCTGCTCCGGCTGCCGCTGGTGGTGCCGACGCCGGTGCCGCTGAAGAGCAGACCGAGTTTGACGTTGTCCTGAAGAGCTTCGGCTCCAACAAGGTCGCCGTCATTAAGGCTGTTCGTGGCGTGACCGGTCTGGGTCTGAAGGAAGCCAAGGAAGCCGTGGAAGGCGCTCCCACCCCGCTGAAGGAAGGTGTGGAGAAGGAAGAAGCCGAGAAGATCAAGAAGGATCTGGAAGAAGCTGGCGCCGAGGTCGAGCTCAAGTAAGTTGCCGACCAACGCAGCAAGCTGCGTAATGCAGGGTACGGGCTGGTGGCCGGGAGCCGCCGGCCTGTCCCTGCTTTTGTCGTCCCTGCCGTTGCGGCAGCTGGACTGACAAAAAGAATCTGATAACGAATTCAGGAGGCTGCCTTATGGCTTGGCGGTCTCCGGCGTGACCAGGTCACGCACTGAATCAATGGAAGTCCGAACGCGCTGAGGATACCCCCGATGGCCTATTCTTTCACCGAGAAAAAGCGCATCCGCAAGGATTTCGCAAAGAGTCCCGCCGTTCTGGAGCCGCCGTTTCTGCTCCAGACGCAGCTGGATTCCTTTCATCAATTTCTCCAGCTGGAAAAAAAGAGTGACAAGCGCGAGGAGTATGGTCTCCAGGGCGCGTTCAACTCGGTATTCCCCATTACCAGCTACTCCGGGAATGCTGCGCTGGAGTATGTAAGCTACCGGCTGGGTGATCCCGTCTTCGATGTCAACGAGTGCAAGCTGCGCGGTATGACCTATGCGGCACCGCTGCGCGTGCTCGTGCGGCTGGTGATCTACGACAAGGACGCTCCTGCCAGCAAGCCGCGGGTCAAGGACGTGCGGGAGCAGGAAGTCTACATGGGCGAGATGCCGCTCATGACCGAGACCGGCACCTTCGTCATCAACGGTACCGAGCGGGTGATCGTCAACCAGCTCCACCGTTCCCCCGGTGTGTTCTTTGATCACGACAAGGGCAAGACCCACTCCTCGGGCAAGGTGCTCTACTCCGCCCGGGTAATTCCCTATCGTGGTTCCTGGCTGGACTTTGAATTCGATCCCAAGGATTCGATCTTCGTGCGCATCGATCGCCGCCGCAAGCTGCCGGCGACTATCCTTCTGCGCGCCCTGGGGTACACCGATCAGGAAATCCTGGATACCTTCTTCGAGAAGAATGTGTTCCGCTTCACCAAGAGTGAGGTGAAGCTGGACCTGGTCCCCGATCGTCTCCGTGGCGAGACGGCGGCATTCGATATCAAGGCCAAAGGCAAGGTCGTGGTGGAGCAGGGGCGTCGGGTTACCGCGCGCCACATCCGCGAGCTGGAAAAAGCCGGCGTCAAGTCCCTGGTCGTTCCGACTTCCTATCTGGAAGGCAAGATCCTGGCTACGGATATCGCCGATCCCAATACCGGTGAATTGATCGCCAAGGCCAATGACGAGCTCACGGAGGAATTGGTCGAAAAGATCACTGACGCCGGGGTCGAAGAATTGCAGACCCTGTATGTCAATGATCTGGACCACGGTCCCTATGTGTCCAATACCCTGCGTATCGATCCTGCCCGCACCCAGCTCGAGGCGTTGGTCGAAATCTATCGCATGATGCGTCCGGGCGAACCGCCCACCAAGGACGCGGCGGAAAACCTGTTCCATAACCTCTTCTTCACCGATGACCGCTATGATCTTTCTCCGGTGGGACGGATGAAGTTCAATCGCCGGATCATGCGGGACGATGTCAAGGGCCCGGGCGTGCTTTATGACAAGCGCTACTTCGAGAGTCTGAAGTCGGATGAGGCCGCCAAGCTCGTCGAGGAGCAAGGTGAGCAGTCGGACATTCTGGATGTTCTCAAGGTCCTGATCGATATCCGCAACGGTAACGGCTCAACCGATGACATCGATCATCTGGGTAACCGCCGGGTGCGTAGCGTCGGTGAAATGGCTGAGAACGCCTTCCGCATCGGCCTGGTGCGGGTCGAGCGGGCCGTGCGTGAGCGTCTGGCCCTGGCCGACTCCGAAGGCCTGATGCCGCAGGAGCTGATCAACGCGAAGCCGGTGGCGGCTGCGGTGAAGGAGTTCTTCGGTTCTTCCCAGCTGTCCCAGTTCATGGACCAGAACAATCCGCTGTCCGAGGTGACCCATAAGCGCCGTGTCTCCGCACTCGGCCCGGGTGGCCTGACCCGTGAGCGGGCCGGCTTCGAGGTTCGTGACGTTCATCCGACCCATTACGGTCGTGTCTGTCCCATTGAGACGCCGGAAGGCCCGAACATCGGTCTGATCAACTCCCTGTCGGTGTACGCGCGTACCAATGAGTATGGCTTCCTGGAAACGCCTTACCGCAAGGTCGAGAACGGCAAGGTGACCGACAAGGTGGAGTACCTGTCAGCGATTGAGGAAGGTCGCTATGTGATTGCCCAGGCCAACGCTCGTCTGGACAAGGGCAACAAGTTCGTTGATGACCTGATTTCCTGTCGTCACCAGGGTGAGTTCAGCATGTCCACCCCTGACCGGGTGGAATACATGGACGTCTCACCCAAGCAGACCGTCTCGGTGGCCGCGGCCCTGCTGCCCTTCCTGGAGCATGACGATGCCAACCGTGCGCTCATGGGTTCCAACATGCAGCGCCAGGCCGTGCCCAATCTCAAGACCCAGAAGCCTCTGGTGGGTACCGGCATGGAGCGACTGGTTGCGCGGGACTCCGGTGTCTGCGTCGTTGCCCGTCGTGGCGGTTCCGTGGATTATGTGGATGCCAGTCGTGTCGTGGTTCGGGTTAATGACGATGAAGCCGGTGACGATGAAGCCGGTGTGGATATCTACAACCTGATCAAATACACCCGCTCCAACCAGAACACCTGTTACAACCAGCGCGCTCTGGTGAAGCAGGGTGATCAGATCGCCCGTGGCGATATTCTGGCTGACGGTGCTTCCACCGACATGGGTGAGCTGGCCCTGGGTCAGAATTTCCGGGTCGCCTTCATGCCCTGGCATGGCTACAACTTCGAGGATTCCATCCTCATCTCCGAGCGCGTGGTGCAGGAAGATCGTTTCACCACCGTGCACATTGAGGAGCTGACCTGTGTGGCCCGGGATACCAAGCTGGGCTCGGAAGAGATCACAAGTGATATCCCCAATGTGAGCGAATCCGCCCTGTCCAAGCTGGACGAGTCCGGGATTGCCTATATCGGTGCCGAGGTTCGTGCCGGTGACATCCTGGTGGGCAAGGTCACGCCCAAGGGCGAGACCCAGTTGACGCCGGAGGAAAAGCTCCTGCGGGCCATCTTTGGCGAGAAGGCCTCGGATGTGAAGGACACGTCCCTCCGTGTGCCCCAGGGCATGGATGGCACGGTCATTGACGTCCGGGTGTTTACCCGTGACGGCGTCGAAAAAGACGACCGAGCCCTGTCCATCGAGCAAGCCGAGCTGGAAGCGGTCCGCAAGGACATCCGTGACCGTCGCCGTATCCTGGAGAATGACATCTTCTCCCGCGTGGAGAAGCTGCTCGCCGGGAAAGTGGCTGAGGGTGGGCCCAAGGGCCTCAAGGCCGGCGCCAAGATCACGGCCGGTTACCTCGAGGATCTTCCCCGGGAGAAGTGGTTCGAGATTCGACTGCGCAATGACGACGCCAATGCCCAATTGGAGCGCATGGCCAAGCGCCTGGAAGAGCAGAACGAAGAATTCGACCGCTACTTCGAAGACAAGAAGCGGAAGATCACCGCGGGCGATGATCTGGCTCCGGGCGTGCTCAAGATGGCCAAGATTTACCTGGCCGTGAAACGCCGCTTCCAGCCGGGTGACAAGCTGGCCGGTCGACACGGTAACAAGGGTGTGGTCTCCATGATCGTGCCCGTCGAGGATATGCCCTACGACGAGAACGGCGAACCCATTGATGTGGTCCTCTCGCCGCTGGGTGTGCCCTCCCGTATGAACATTGGGCAGATCCTTGAGACTCACCTGGGCTGGGCAGCCAAGGGCCTGGGCGAGCGCATCGGTGAAATGCTGGAGCGCCAGGCCAAGGTCAAGGAGTTGAGGGATTTTCTTGACAAGATCTACAACAAGTCGGGCGGCCAGCAGGTGGATGTCGCCAGCCTCAGCGATCAGGAAGTGATTGAGCTTTGCCAGAATCTCCGTGAAGGGGTGCCCATGGGTACGCCGGTCTTTGACGGCGCCGATGAGAAGGAGATCAAGAGTCTGCTCAAGCTCGCCGGTCTGCCGGAGAGTGGTCAGGCCACGCTTTATGATGGCCGGACGGGTCAGGCTTTCGATCGACCGATCACCGTGGGCTATATGTACATGCTCAAGCTGAATCACCTGGCCGACGACAAGATGCATGCCCGCTCCACCGGGCCTTACAGCCTGGTGACCCAGCAACCCCTGGGCGGCAAGGCGCAGTTTGGTGGTCAGCGATTCGGTGAGATGGAGGTCTGGGCGCTCGAGGCCTATGGTGCCGCTTACACCCTCCAGGAGATGCTCACCGTCAAATCGGATGACGTTAACGGTCGGACCAAGATGTACAAGAACATCGTGGACGGCGATCACCGCATGGAGGCCGGGATGCCCGAGTCCTTCAACGTGTTGGTCAAGGAAATCCGGTCGCTGGGCATCAACATCGAACTGGAACAGGACTGAGGGGTTTGCCCTGCAAACCCCTTGACGATATTGGGCTCAAGCCTGCAAAGAGGCGGGAGACAGCATGAAAGATCTACTGAGACTGCTTAAGCAACAGGGACAGGTCGAGGATTTCGACGCCATTCGTATCGCCTTGGCGTCCCCCGATATGATCCGGTCCTGGTCCTTCGGCGAAGTCAAGAAGCCGGAAACCATCAACTATCGGACCTTCAAGCCGGAGCGGGATGGCCTGTTCTGCGCCAAGATCTTTGGGCCGGTGAAAGACTACGAATGCCTCTGCGGCAAATACAAGCGCCTCAAGCATCGTGGTGTGGTCTGTGAAAAATGCGGCGTGGAAGTGACCCAGTCCAAGGTCCGCCGTGAGCGCATGGGCCATATCGAGCTGGCCAGCCCGGTGGCGCACATCTGGTTCCTCAAGTCGCTGCCCTCCCGCATCGGCCTGATGCTGGACATGACGCTGCGTGAGATCGAGCGGGTTCTCTACTTTGAGGCCTTTGTGGTCATTGACCCCGGCATGACGCCGCTGGAGCGGGGTCAGCTGCTGTCCGACGAGGCCTATCTGGAAGCCATTGAAGAGCATGGTGATGACTTTGACGCCCGCATGGGTGCCGAGGCCGTGGCCGAGATGCTCAAGTCCATCGACCTGGAAGCGGAAATCCGCTCCTTGCGCGAGGACATTGAGAGCACCAACTCCGAGTCCAAGATCAAGCGCCTCTCCAAGCGTCTGAAGATCATGGAATCCTTCCACGAATCCGGTAACAAGCCGGAGTGGATGGTGATGGAAGTGCTGCCGGTGCTGCCGCCGGACCTGCGTCCTCTGGTGCCCCTGGACGGTGGTCGGTTCGCCACCTCGGATCTGAACGATCTCTATCGCCGGGTCATCAACCGAAACAACCGCCTCAAGCGCCTGCTGGAGCTCAACGCCCCTGACATCATCGTGCGCAACGAGAAGCGTATGCTGCAGGAGTCCGTGGACGCCCTGTTGGATAACGGCCGTCGTGGCCGGGCCATCACCGGCTCCAACAAGCGCCCGCTGAAATCCCTGGCCGACATGATCAAGGGCAAGCAGGGCCGCTTCCGCCAGAACCTGCTGGGTAAGCGGGTGGACTACTCCGGTCGTTCCGTGATCGTGGTGGGCCCGACCCTGAAGCTGCACCAGTGCGGTATTCCGAAGAAAATGGCCTTGGAGCTGTTCAAGCCCTTCATCTTCTCCAAGCTCCAGCTTCGGGGCATGGCCACCACTATCAAGGCGGCCAAGAAGATGGTGGAAAAGGAAGGCCCCGAGGTCTGGGATATCCTGGAAGAAGTGATCCGTGAGCATCCGGTCATGCTGAACCGGGCGCCCACCCTTCACCGCCTGGGTATCCAGGCTTTCGAGCCGGTGCTGATTGAAGGCAAGGCCATCCAGCTCCACCCGCTGGTCTGTACGGCCTACAACGCTGACTTCGATGGTGACCAGATGGCCGTGCACGTGCCGCTGTCCCTGGAAGCCCAGCTCGAAGCCCGTGCCCTGATGATGGCCTCCAACAACATTCTGTCACCGGCCTCCGGCGAGCCCATCATCAACCCGTCCCAGGACGTGGTGCTGGGTTTGTATTACATGACCCGGGAGCGCGTTAACGCCCGCGGCGAAGGCATGGTCTTCACCGATGTGGCCGAGGTGCACCGCGCCTATCACAGCGGTCAGGTGGATCTGCAGGCCAAGGTCAAGGTCCGTGTGCCCGACTATGAGCGTGCCGAGGACGGCAGTCTGTCCAAGCGTCTGCGTCTGTTGGAGACCACCGTGGGTCGGGCGCTCCTGTCCGAGATCCTGCCCGAAGGCCTGCCCTTTGAGCTGCTCAACAAGCCGCTGGACAAGAAGTCCATCGGTGCGGTCATCAACGCCTGTTATCGCGAGGTTGGCCTCAAGGAAACCGTGGTCTTCGCTGACCAGGTGATGTACATCGGTTTCAGCTACGCCACCCGCGCCGGCGTCTCCATTGGTGCCGACGACATGGTGGTGCCGCCCGAGAAGGAAGAGATTCTGGCCCGGGCCGAGGCCGAGGTGAAGGAGATCGAGGACCAGTATGCCTCCGGTCTGGTCACCCAGGGTGAGCGCTACAACAAGGTCGTGGATATCTGGTCCCGCACCAACGAGCAGGTCGCCAAGGTGATGATGGACCAGCTCGGCAAGGACGACGTCACTGATGCCGAGGGCAACACCGTCAAGCAGGAGTCCTTTAACTCCATCTACATGATGGCCGACTCCGGCGCCCGTGGTTCCGCTGCCCAGATCCGTCAGCTGGCCGGCATGCGTGGCCTGATGGCCAAGCCGGACGGCAGCATCATCGAGACCCCCATCACGGCGAACTTCCGTGAAGGTCTGAACGTGCTGCAGTACTTCATCTCCACGCACGGTGCCCGTAAGGGCCTGGCCGATACGGCGCTGAAGACCGCCAACTCCGGTTACCTCACCCGTCGCCTGGTGGATGTCTCCCAGGATCTGGTGGTGATTGATACCGACTGCGGCACCGAGGACGGTCTGGAGATGCGCCCCATCGTCGAAGGTGGCGATGTGGTGGAATCCCTCAAGGAGCGGGTCCTGGGCCGTAATCTGGCCGAGCCGGTCTACAAGCCCGGTACGGACGAGGTGCTCTTCGACCGGAACGAGATGCTCGACGAGAAGAAAGTCGAGCTCCTGGAGAGCCTGGGTGTCGATACGGTGCTGGTGCGCTCGCCCATTTCCTGCGAGACCCGCTACGGTGTCTGTGCCAAGTGCTATGGCCGTGACCTGGCCCGTGGCCACGAGGTCAATGAGGGCGAGGCCGTGGGCGTGATCGCTGCCCAGTCCATTGGTGAGCCGGGCACCCAGCTCACCATGCGGACCTTCCACATCGGTGGCGCCGCCTCCCGTGCGGTGGCCGTGAGTAATGTGGAGGTCAAGGGCGACGGCAAGGTTCGCCTGGAGAACATGAAGACGGTCAAGCACCGGGATGGTCACCTGGTGGCCATTTCCCGGTCCGGTGAGATCGCGGTGCAGGATGATTACGGCCGTGAGCGGGAGCGCTATAAGCTGCCTTACGGCGCCGCCCTGAAGGTTGAAGACGGTGCCGAGGTCAAATCCGGCCAGATCGTCGCCGAATGGGATCCCCATACCCATCCCATCGTCACCGAGGTGAAGGGTAAGCTGGTCTTCAAGGACTTCATCGAGGGCATGACCGTGAATCGGGAGACCGATGAAATCACCGGCCTGACCAGCACGGTGGTGATGGATCCCAAGCAGCGCAGTCAGCAGGCCAAGGATCTGCGTCCGATGATTCGCCTGGTGGACGAGAAGGGCAAGGATATTCATATCCCCGGTACCGAGATTCCCACGGCTTATGCCCTGCCCGGTGGGGCCATTGTCAGCGTGGAGGACGGTGCCGAGGTGGATGTGGGTGACATTCTCGCCCGTATTCCGCAGGAGTCCGGCAAGACCCGTGACATTACCGGTGGTCTGCCCCGTGTGGCCGACCTCTTTGAGGCCCGCCGGCCCAAGGAAGCCGCCATCCTCGCCGAATACACCGGCACGGTGTCCTTCGGTAAGGAAACCAAGGGCAAGAACCGTCTGGTGATTACCGATGAGGACGGGGAAAGCCATGAGGTGCTGATTCCGAAATGGCGCCAGATCAATGTCTTCGAGGGTGAGCACGTGGTTCGGGGCGAGGTGGTCTCGGACGGTGAGTCCAACCCCCACGACATCCTGCGCCTGCTGGGTACCAAGGAGCTGACCAATTATCTGGTTCAGGAAATCCAGGACGTCTATCGCCTCCAGGGTGTGAAGATCAACGACAAGCACATCGAGGTGATCGTTCGCCAGATGCTGCGCAAGGTCGAGATCACCGAGTCCGGCGACAGTCGCTACCTCAAGGGCGAGCAGGCCGAAGAGGCACGCGTTCTGGAGGTCAACGAGGAGCTCGAGAAGGAAGGCAAGGTCCCGGCCAAGTTCGAGCGGGTCCTGCTGGGGATTACCAAGGCCTCCCTGGCCACGGAATCCTTCATTTCCGCGGCCTCCTTCCAGGAGACCACCCGGGTTCTGACCGAGGCCGCCGTGCGCGGTGCTCGCGACGATCTCCGCGGACTCAAGGAGAACGTCATCGTGGGTCGCCTGATCCCGGCGGGTTCGGGTCTGGCGTACCACAAGGACCGGCGCCGTCAGCGCCACGAGGCCGAGGACGCCATGGTGGCGGAGCTGGCCGAGGCCATGGGCGGCAGCGAGCAGGCCGAGAGTGGCGAAGGAGAGTCCGGAGAGCAGGGGGACGCTTGACAGGCGGCTTCCACCTCCTTAAACTCCCCGCTCTTAACTCGGGATTCCATGACCCCCGCCACAATGGCGGGGGTCTTTGACTCCAAGGGGACGGGCCCGTCGACACGGGCCCGTTTCGCCTGTCCGGTTGTTAAAACCCGGGTCACGCGCCCGGGGTTCAACGGAAAAGATGCCAGGAGCTGCCTGTGTGCGGCTTCCGCTTCATCAGAGAGAGAGAAAGTATGACGACCATCAATCAGCTCGTTCGCAAGCCGCGCAAGCGGCCGGTCGAGAAGAGCGACGTGCCGGCGCTGCAGGCTTCTCCCCAGAAGCGTGGCGTGTGCACCCGTGTTTATACCACCACGCCGAAGAAGCCGAACTCGGCGCTGCGGAAGGTGGCTCGTGTAAAGCTGACCAACGGTTACGAGGTCAGTAGTTACATTGGTGGTGAAGGCCACAACCTGCAGGAGCACTCCGTGGTCCTTATTCGCGGCGGTCGTGTGAAGGACTTGCCGGGTGTGCGCTATCACACTGTTCGCGGCGCGCTGGACTGTGCCGGCGTCAATGATCGCCGCCAGGGCCGTTCCAAGTACGGCGCCAAGAAGCCGAAGTCCTGATCCCGCACCTAAATTCAGAATCGGGTAACGAGTCATGCCGAGAAGAAGAGAAGTACCGAAGCGCCACGTTCTGCCGGACCCCAAGTTCAGCAGTGAACTGCTGGCCAAGTTCGTCAACATGGTCATGGTGGACGGCAAGAAGTCCGTCGCCGAACGGGTGGTCTATGGCGCCCTGGACCGTGTCCAGGAGAAGAAGTCCGGAGATCCCCTGGAGATGCTGGAGACGGCGCTGGAAAACGTCCGTCCCATGGTTGAGGTGAAGTCCCGCCGTGTTGGCGGTGCCACCTACCAGGTGCCGGTGGAAGTGCGTCCGGTTCGTCAAATGGCCTTGGCCATGCGCTGGACCATTGATGCATCCCGTGCCCGGAGCGAGAAGTCCATGGCCGAGCGCCTGGCCGGTGAGCTGATGGAAGCCGCCGAGAACCGCGGGTCTGCGGTTCGCAAGCGGGAAGACGTGCACCGCATGGCTGAGGCCAACAAGGCCTTCTCCCATTTCCGCTGGTAAATTCATTATTTGAAACGCAGAGGTTCTACCCGTGCCACGCAAGACTCCAATTGAGCGCTATCGGAATATCGGCATCATGGCGCATATCGATGCCGGTAAGACCACCACTACTGAGCGCATCCTGTTCTACACCGGCATTTCCCACAAAATCGGGGAAGTTCACGAAGGTGCTGCAGTGATGGACTGGATGGAGCAGGAGCAGGAGCGTGGTATTACCATCACCTCTGCTGCTACCACCACCTTCTGGCAGGGGATGGACCAGCAATACGATCAGCACCGGGTGAACATCATTGATACCCCCGGTCACGTGGATTTCACCATTGAGGTGGAGCGCTCCCTGCGTGTGCTGGATGGTGCCGTGGCCGTGTTCTGCGCCGTTGGCGGTGTGGAACCCCAGTCCGAGACCGTGTGGCGGCAGGCGAACAAGTACGAAGTGCCCCGCATGGCCTTCGTCAACAAGATGGACCGTGCTGGCGCCGACTTCCTGCGGGTGGTGGGTCAGATCAAGTCCCGTCTTGGTGCCTTCCCGGTGCCGATTCAGCTGCCCATTGGTGCGGAAGACGAGTTCGAAGGCGTTATCGATCTCATCCGCATGAAGGCGATCTATTGGGACGCCGACAACATGGGCACCACCTACAAGCTGGAGGATGTCCCCGATAATCTGAAGGCCCAGGCCGACGAGTATCGGGAGCAGATGGTCGAAGCCGCTGCCGAGTCTTCCGAAGAGCTGATGGAGAAGTATCTGGAAGAGGGCGATCTCAGCGAGGAAGAAATCCGCGCCGGCCTGCGTACGCGTACGATCAATAATGAGATCATTCCTGCGCTCTGTGGTACCGCCTTCAAGAATAAGGGTGTTCAGGCGCTGCTGGATGCGGTGATCGAGTTCATGCCGTCGCCGGTTGACGTGCCGCCTGTTGAGGGCGTCCTCGATGATGGCAAGGACACCCCGGCCAAGCGCCTGTCGAAGGACGATGAGCCCTTCTCCGCGCTGGCGTTCAAGATTGCCACCGATCCCTTCGTGGGTAACCTGACCTTCTTCCGCGTCTATTCCGGCGTGCTGAGCTCAGGTGACCAGGTCTACAACCCAGTCAAGAGCAAGCGCGAGCGCATCGGCCGTCTGTTGCAGATGCACTCCAATAACCGGGAGGAGATCAAGGAAGTGCGTGCTGGCGACATCGCCGCCGCCGTGGGCCTCAAGGAGGTCACCACCGGTGACACCCTTTGCTCCAAGGACGATGTCATTACCCTGGAGCGCATGGAGTTCCCGGATCCGGTGATCGCCGTGGCCGTGGAGCCCAAGTCCAAGGCCGACCAGGAGAAGATGGGGACCGCGCTGGGCAAGCTGGCCCAGGAGGATCCTTCCTTCCAGGTTCGCACCGACGAAGAGTCCGGGCAGACCATCATCTCGGGCATGGGTGAGCTGCACCTCGACATTATCGTCGACCGTCTGCTGCGCGAGTTCAAGGTCGAGGCCAATGTGGGTAACCCCCAGGTGGCCTACCGCGAAACCATCAAGCAGACCGTCGAGCAGGAAGGCAAGTTCGTGCGCCAGTCCGGTGGTCGTGGTCAGTACGGTCACGTGCACCTACGGATCGAGCCTCAGGAGCCGGGCGCCGGTTACGAATTCGTCAACCAGATCGTTGGCGGTGTGGTTCCCAAGGAATACATCCCCTCCGTGGATAAAGGTATCCAGGAGCAGATGGAAAATGGGGTCATCGCCGGTTACCCGGTGGTCGATGTCAAGGTCACCCTCTATGACGGGTCCTATCACGATGTGGACTCCAATGAGATGGCCTTCAAGATTGCCGGCTCCATGGGTTTCAAGGAAGGTGCGCGCAAAGCGGAGCCTGTCCTGCTCGAGCCCATGATGAAAGTGGAAGTCGTTACGCCCGAGGATTACATGGGTGACGTGATGGGTGATATGAGCCGCCGTCGTGGCACGGTCAAGGCCATGGAAGATGTGCCCGCGGGCAAGTTGCTGCGCGCTGAGTGTCCCCTGGCTGAAATGTTCGGCTACGCCACTGACCTGCGTTCTGCGACCCAGGGTCGCGCCAGCTACACCATGGAGTTCTCCCATTACGCGGAAGCGCCTTCCAGTATCGCCGACGAGCTGGTCAAGAAGGCTTCCTGATCCGTTTTTGTTAAAAACCATTCAGAGTTGAGGTGTAATCGTGTCCAAGGAAAAGTTTGAAAGAACAAAGCCGCACGTGAACGTAGGAACGATTGGTCACGTTGACCACGGCAAGACGACGCTGACGGCTGCGCTGACGAAGGTTGCGGGCGAGGCCAGCGGTGGCGAGTTCCGTGATTACGGCGATATTGACAACGCCCCGGAAGAGCGTGAGCGTGGCATCACCATTGCGACTGCTCACGTTGAGTACGAGTCCGCCAATCGTCACTACGCCCACGTTGACTGCCCGGGTCACGCTGACTACGTGAAGAACATGATCACGGGTGCGGCGCAGATGGACGGTGCGATCCTGGTGGTGAGCGCGGCCGACGGTCCCATGCCCCAGACCCGTGAGCACATTCTGCTGAGCCGCCAGGTTGGCGTGCCGGCGATTCTGGTGTTCCTGAACAAGGCGGACATGGTTGATGACGCCGAGCTTCTGGAGCTGGTTGAGATGGAAGTTCGCGAGCTTCTGAGCGAGTACGACTTCCCTGGCGACGATACCCCGATTGTCACCGGTTCCGCGCTCAAGGCGCTGGAAGGCGACAGCTCCGACATCGGTGTGCCGGCGATCAACAAGCTGCTGGAAGCCCTGGACGAGTTCATTCCGGAGCCGGAGCGTGCCGTTGACGGTACCTTCCTGATGCCGGTTGAAGACGTGTTCTCCATCTCCGGTCGCGGTACGGTTGTGACCGGTCGTGTTGAACGTGGTGTTGTGAACGTGGGCGACGAAGTGGAGATCGTGGGTATTCGCGAGACCACCAAGACCACGGTGACCGGCGTGGAAATGTTCCGCAAGCTGCTGGATCAGGGGCAGGCGGGTGACAACGTTGGCGTTCTGCTGCGTGGTACCAAGCGTGATGACGTGGAGCGTGGTCAGGTTCTGGCCGCCCCCGGTTCCATCACCCCGCACACCAAGTTTGAGTGTGAGGTTTATGTGCTGAGCAAGGAAGAGGGTGGTCGTCATACCCCCTTCTTCAACGGCTATCGCCCGCAGTTCTACTTCCGTACCACGGACGTGACGGGTGCGTGTGAGCTGCCGGAAGGCACCGAGATGGTGATGCCTGGTGACAACGTGAAGATGACGGTGTCGCTGATTGCGCCGATCGCCATGGAAGACGGCCTGCGCTTCGCCATTCGCGAAGGCGGTCGCACCGTGGGCGCCGGCGTGGTGTCCAAGATTATCGAGTAAGTCCGGAATCGGGGCCGGCCCTGCCGGCCCCGGATCTGACATCCCGAAGGGATTAGAGAACATGGCGAATCAGAATATCCGAATCCGGCTGAAGGGCTTCGATCATCGTTTGATCGACCGTTCCGCTCAGGAGATTGTCGAGACGGCGAAGCGCACCGGTGCCCAGGTCAAGGGGCCCATCCCGCTGCCGACTCGCAAGGAAAAGCACACCATCCTGATCTCCCCCCACGTCAACAAGGACGCGCGGGACCAGTATGAGATCCGGACTCACAAGCGGCTGATGGACATCGTGGACCCCACGGACAAGACCGTGGACGCCCTGATGCGCCTGGACCTGGCCGCAGGCGTGGACGTGCAGATCCAGCTCAACTGATTTAGCCGCTCATCGGCAAAATCAGGGCTTTTACTCTGGGCCCGCTTGGTGGTAAGATAGCGGGCTCTTTTGGCCCGGTGCAGGGGCAAGCCTGTGCCGGGTCTGCGTTTCCGGGAGCCTGAAACGCCCCCGGGGCCTGTTTCAGGCCAGGTTTCGAGCAGCGCCGGTCAATCGAAATCGGCGTGGTGAACGAGGATAGGAAAGATGGCTATTGGTGTAGTAGGGCGGAAACGCGGCATGACCCGTGTTTTCACCGAAGACGGTGCCTCCAAGCCCGTCACGGTGATCGAGGTCGAGCCGAACCGTATTACGCAGCTCAAGTCCCTTGAGTCGGACGGCTATCGCGGTCTGCAAGTGACCGCCGGCAGCCGCCGTCCAAATCGCGTGACCAAGGCCCAGGCCGGTCATTTTGCCAAGGCCGGTGTGGAAGCAGGTCGCGGTGTCTGGGAATTCCGCCTCGAAGACGGCGAGGGCGAAGAGCTGGAAGTCGGTGGTGAGATCGGCGTTGACCTCTTTGAGGCCGGTCAGGCCGTGGATGTGAGTGGCACCTCCATCGGTAAGGGTTATGCCGGCACGATCAAGCGGCACAACTTCCGCGGTCAGCGCCAGACCCACGGTAACTCCCTGTCCCATCGAGTGCCCGGCTCCATCGGTCAGAACCAGACCCCCGGCCGCGTGTTCAAGGGCAAGAAAATGTCCGGCCATATGGGGAATGTGCGCCGCACCACCCAGAACCTGGAAGTGGTTCGTGTGGATGCCGAGCGCAACCTGTTGCTGGTCAAGGGTGCGGTGCCCGGTCCCAAGGGTTCCGACGTGCTTATCCGTCCCGCCATCAAGTCGGCCAGCTAAGGAGGTCACATGGAACTGCAAGTACAAAAAGCCTCCGGCCAGGACAAGCTGACGGTTTCCGAAGAAACCTTCGGCCGGGATTTCAATGAGAGTCTGGTGCACCAGGTGGTAGTGGCCCATCTCGCCGCTGCCCGCGCTGGCACTCGTGGACAGAAGACCCGCGCCGAAGTGCGTGGTGGTGGCCGCAAGCCGTGGCGGCAGAAGGGCACTGGCCGTGCCCGCGCTGGCTCCATTCGCAGCCCCATCTGGCGTGGGGGTGGCAAGATTTTCGCCGCGCGGCCCCAGGATTACACCCAGAAGGTCAACAAGAAAATGTACCGGGCGGCCATCCGGTCCATTCTCTCCGAGCTGGTTCGCCAGGGCCGCCTGGTTGTGATGGAAGATTTTCAGATCGACGAGCCCAAGACCCGTGCGCTCGTCGGGCGGCTGAAGGAGTTGGACCTGGAGAACGTCCTGATCGTGACCGAGGACGTGACCGAGGCGCTCTATCTGGCCGCTCGCAATCTGCCCGCGGTGGATGTGCGTGATACCGCCGCCATCGACCCCGTGTCCCTGGTGGGCTTCGACAAGGTGCTGGTTACCGTGCCGGCCCTTCGTCAGATCGAGGAGTGGCTGTCATGAATGAAGAGCGTCTTATGACTGTCTTGCTCGGGCCTCATGTGTCCGAGAAGAGCACAAACGTCGCCGATGCCCACAACCAGGTCGTGTTCAAGGTCCGTCGGGACGCCAACAAGACCGAGGTTCGGCGGGCCGTTGAGAAACTGTTCGATGTGGAAGTGGACAAGGTTCGCATGATTCGCCAAAAGGGCAAGATCAAGCGCTTTGGTCTCACTTACGGGAAGCGTCAGGACTGGAAAAAGGCCTACGTCTCCCTCAAGCCCGGGCAGGATATTGATTTCATGGGTGGCGACTGAACGGTCGTTCCCGTATCGGATAGGGATCTGAAGTCATGGCACTGAAGAAAGCAAAACCGACTTCTCCCGGCCGTCGTTTCGTCGTCCAGGTGAGCAATGATCAATTGCACCGCGGCGAGCCCTACGGCCCACTGGTTGAGAAGAAGCACAGCACCGGTGGTCGCAACAGCGCCGGCCGAACCACCATGCGTCATCGTGGTGGCGGTCATAAGCGTCGCTACCGGGTGGTGGACTTCCGTCGCAACAAGGACGACATTGTCGGCCGGGTTGAGCGGCTGGAGTATGACCCGAACCGCAGCGCCCATCTGGCCCTGGTTCTGTATGCGGATGGCGAGCGTCGCTACATCATCGCTCCGCGCGGCCTGAAGGCCGGCGATCAGGTGGTGTCCGGTGATCGGGCCCCAATCAAGACCGGTAACGCCTTGCCGCTGCGTAACATTCCGGTGGGTAGCACGGTGCATTGCATCGAGCTCCGCCCTGGCAAGGGTGCCCAGCTGGGCCGTTCCGCGGGCGCTGCCTGTCAGCTGCTCGCCCGGGAAGGTGCCTATGCCACCATTCGCCTGCGCTCAGGTGAAATGCGTAAGGTCCATATTGAGTGCCGCGCCACTATCGGCGAGGTGGGCAATAGCGAACACAGCCTCCGGCAATTGGGCAAGGCCGGCGCCAAGCGCTGGCGCGGTTTCCGCCCCAAGACCCGTGGTGTGGCCATGAACCCGGTGGATCACCCCCATGGTGGTGGTGAAGGCCGGACGTCCGGCGGTCGCCATCCGGTATCTCCGTGGGGTCAGCCCACCAAGGGATACAAGACGCGGCACAATAAGCGCACTGACAACATGATTGTGCGTCGCCGTCGAGTTAAGAAGTAACGGAATCGAGAGGGTAGCAACGTGCCACGGTCAATTAGTAAGGGTCCGTTTATCGATCCGCACCTCGCCAAGAAGGTGCGTGACGCTGCGGCCAACAACGATCGCCGACCGATCAAGACCTGGTCCCGTCGGTCCATGGTGACGCCGGATATGGTGGGCCTGACCATCGCAGTCCATAACGGGCGGCAACACATGCCCGTGCTGGTCTCCGAGAATATGGTCGGTCACAAGCTTGGCGAATTTGCCCTGACCCGTACTTACAAGGGTCACGCGGCTAACAAGAAGTCGAAGTAAAGAGGTAGCGAGCCATGCAGGTAAATGCAAAACTCCGGTTCGCCAGAATCTCGCCACAAAAGTGTCGGCTGGTTGCGGACCAGGTGCGGGGTAAGCCCGTCGCCCAGGCCCTCCAGATTCTGGAGTTCAGCCCCAAGAAGGCTTCGCATATCGTACGCAAGCTTCTGGAATCGGCGATTGCCAATGCCGAGAACAATGAAGGCGCGGACGTGGACGAGCTCAAGGTCGAGCGTATCTTCGTGGACGAAGGTCCGATGATGAAGCGCTTCCGTCCCAGGGCCAAGGGCCGTGCGGACCAGATTCTCAAGCGGACCAGCCACATCACGATTTCCGTGGCTGACGACTGAAGGTGATTTGAAATGGGTCATAAAGTTCATCCAACCGGCTTTCGCCTTGGCGTCGCCACGGACTGGACGGCAAAGTGGTATGCCGAGGGCGGTGAGTTTGCCGATACCCTACTGGACGATCTGAAGCTGCGCGACTACATCAAGAAGAAGCTGTCTCATGCTTCTGTCAGTCGCATCCAGATCGAGCGTCCGGCCAAGAGTGCGCGCATCACCATTCATACTGCCCGTCCAGGGATTGTGATTGGCAAGAAGGGCGAGGATATCGAGTCCCTGCGCAAGGAACTCTCCGAAATGCTCGGCATGGACGTGAAGGTGAGCATCGCGGAGATCCGCAAGCCGGAGCTGGATGCCAACCTGGTGGCCGAGAGTATTGCTCAGCAGCTGGAGCGTCGGATCATGTTCCGCCGCGCCATGAAGCGAGCAGTGGGCAACGCCATGCGTCTTGGCGCCGAAGGGATCAAGGTCCGCGTGGCCGGCCGCCTGAACGGTGCCGAGATTGCCCGAAGCGAGTGGTATCGGGAGGGTCGCGTGCCCCTTCATACCATGCGCGCCGATATCGACTACGGTTTCGCCGAAGCCATGACCACCTACGGCATCATTGGTGTCAAGGTCTGGATCTTCAAGGGCGAAATCCTGGATCCCAGCACCATCGGCCAGACTGAGGCCGATGAGAAAGCTCGGAAGTAGGAGACGCTGTCATGCTGCAGCCCAAGCGGACAAAATTCAGGAAGCAACATAAAGGCCGCAACCGTGGTGTTGCCCAGGCGGGGAACACGGTGGACTTCGGGGAGTTCGGTCTCAAGGCCACCACCCGAGGTCGGATCACCGCGCGTCAGATTGAGGCCGCCCGGCGAGCCATCACCCGGCACGTAAAGCGTGGCGGTAAGATCTGGATTCGGATTTTTCCGGACAAGCCCATTACCGCGAAGCCTCTCGAGGTTCGTATGGGTAAGGGTAAAGGTAACGTGGAATACTGGGTGGCTCAGATCCAGCCCGGCCGCGTCCTGTATGAAATGGAAGGTGTCAGCGAGGAGCTGGCGCGGGAGGCATTCCGCCTTGCCGCTGCCAAGCTGCCTGTGCAGACCACCTTTGTGACCCGGCAGGTGATGTAAATGAACGTGTCAGATCTGCGAAATAAGAATGCTGACGAGCTCCAGAAGGAGCTGCTGGAACTGCGCCGAGAGCAGTTCAACCTGCGCATGCAGCAGGCCACTGGGCAGCTCAGCCGACCGGACCAGGTCGGCAAGGTCCGCCGGAACATCGCGCGGATCAAGACTGTGCTTAATGAACAGAAGGCGGGTGAACAGTAATGGCTGAGAACACTGACAAGACCGCGCGTACTGTGCAGGGCCGTGTGGTCAGCGCCAAGGCGGACAAGACTATTACGGTCTATATCGAGCGTCGCGTGGCCCATCCGCTGTACGGCAAGTACATCCGTCGCAGTACCCGGCTGCTGGCGCACGACGAAGAGAACACGTGCCGTGAAGGCGACGTGGTATCCATCGCCGAGTGTCGGCCGCTTTCCAAGCGCAAGAGCTGGAAGCTGCACGAGATCTTGGAACGCGCCTCGGATTGAACCGAGGTATTGAGGGCTTGGCCGGCCGGTCCGGCCACCGGGCCGACTGAGTAGAGGAAAGAACGATGATCCAGATGCAGACATTGCTGGATGCCGCGGACAACAGCGGGGCGCGAAGCCTGCGCTGCATCAAGGTCCTTGGCGGGTCCAAGCGCCGTTACGCGCGGATCGGCGACGTGATCAAGGTCAGCGTCAAGGAAGCAATTCCCCGCGGCCGCGTGAAGAAGGGCGAAGTTTACGACGCCGTGGTGGTGCGTACCCGTAAGGGCGTTCGTCGTCCGGACGGATCCCTGATCCGTTTCGACAGTAACGCTGCGGTGTTGCTGAACCCCCGGCTAGAGCCCATCGGCACCCGTATTTTTGGGCCGGTGACCCGCGAGCTGCGCACTGACAAGTTCATGCGTATTGTCTCGCTCGCCCCCGAGGTGCTGTAAGCGAACGGAGAGATTGAAGATGAACCGGATCAGAAAAGGCGACGACGTGATCATCATCGCGGGCAAGGATAAGGGCCGTCAGGGTACCGTTATCCGCCTGGTGGATGATGAGCGTCTGCTCGTCGAAGGCGTGAATGTCGCTAAGAAGCACCAGAAGCCCGATCCCAATCGAGGCCAGGGTGGCGGCATCATCGACAAGGAGATGCCCATCCATATCTCCAATGTCATGGTGTACAACCCGGTGACCAAGAAAGGTGATCGCATCGGCTTCAAGACCCTGGAAGACGGGCGCAAGGTGCGGATCTTCAAGTCCACGCAAGAAGTGGTCGACGTTTAAGGTGATCCCGATGTCAGCAAGACTGAAAGAAATTTACAACGAGAAGCTTCGGGGGCAGATCCAGAAGGATCTCGGCCTGGACAACCCCATGGAAGTGCCCCGGATCACCAAGATCACGATCAATATGGGTCTTGGCGAAGCTGTGGGTGATCGCAAGGTGCTGGAATACGCCGTGGATGATCTCGCGAAGATCACCGGCCAGAAGGCATTGATCACCAAGTCACGCAAATCCGTGGCGGGTTTCAAGATTCGTGACGGCTGGCCCATTGGCGCCAAGGTAACCCTGCGCCGGGAGCGGATGTACGAATTCCTGGATCGCCTGATCAATGTCGCGATTCCGCGTATCCGTGATTTCCGTGGCTTGAACGCGAAGGCGTTCGATGGTCGGGGCAATTACAGCCTTGGCGTCCGGGAACAGATTATTTTTCCGGAAGTTGAGTACGACAAGGTCGACGCTGTTCGTGGCATGGATATCACAATCACCACGACGGCGAAGAACGACGAGCAGGGCAAGGCACTGCTGTCGGCTTTCAACTTCCCGTTTAAGAACTGAGGCAGAGGCTGAACTATGGCCAAGAAATCGATGGTAGAGCGTGAGCGCAAGCGGGCTCGCATGGTGGCGAAGTACAACGCCAAGCGTGCGGAACTGAAGCGTGTCATTAAGGACCCCAGCACCAGTGACGAAGATCGCGAAAAGGCGGTCGAGAAACTGGCCAGTCTGCCGCGGAATGGCAGCCCCGTGCGCATCCGTAATCGTTGCCGCGTTACCGGGCGTCCAAATGGCTACTACCGTAAATTCGGTCTCGGCCGTAACAAGCTGCGGGAGGCCGCCATGCGTGGTGATATCCCGGGGCTCGTCAAGTCCAGCTGGTAAGGCGCCTGGAGCGAGGAACAAGCAATGAGTATGACCGATCCCATCGCCGATATGCTGACTCGCATCCGGAACGCCCAGCGTGCCGGAAAGGCGAATGTCAACATGCCATCGTCCAAGCTGAAGTCGGCCATTGCCGACGTGCTGAAGGACGAAGGCTATATCGCCGATTACAAGATTCATGAAGAAGCGGGCAACAAGAAGACCATGGAGGTCTCCCTTCGGTATTTCGAAGGTGAGCCGGTGATTGCCCGTCTAGAACGGGTGTCTCGGCCGGGTCTGCGTGTCTTTCGCGGCCGCGATGAGTTGCCCCAGGTCGATGGCGGCCTCGGCGTAGCCATTGTCTCCACTTCCAAGGGTGTGGTCAGTGACCGCACGGCCCGGGAAGCTGGCGACGGCGGCGAAGTCATCTGTTTCGTCTCGTAACTGACGCAGGGTTTTAGCGATGTCCAGGATTGCAAATGCTCCGGTAGCCCTGCCGGATGGTGTGGAAGTCAAGCTTGACGGTAACCACATTGGATTCAAGGGGCCGAAAGGCGAGCTGGGTATGTCACTCCATCCGGATGTGAATGTTGCCCAGGAAGACAAGAGTCTGAAGGTTTTCGTGCGAACCGAGGGCGACCGTCGCCAGGTGGCCATGGCAGGAACGACGCGTGCGCTGCTGAATAATCTGGTGACTGGAGTCTCCAAAGGCTTTGAGCGGAAGCTCGAGCTGGTGGGCGTGGGCTATCGTGCCCAGTCCAAGGGCAAGACCCTGAGTCTGACCCTTGGTCTGTCTCACCCGGTGGATTACCCGGTACCGGAAGGCATTACCATTGAAACACCCTCCAACACCGAAGTGGTTGTGAAGGGTGTGGACAAGCAACGGGTTGGCCAGGTAGCTGCGGAGATCCGCGCCTTCCGCCCGCCGGAGCCTTATAAAGGCAAGGGCGTCCGTTACTCGGATGAACGCGTGGTCCGTAAAGAGGCCAAGAAGAAATAACGGTAGGTGAGCAATGGATAAGAAGACGGCTCGCATTCGTCGTGCCCGCAAGGCACGCGCCAATATCCGGGGACACAAGGCTCATCGCCTGACTGTCCATCGGACGCCCCGGCATATTTATGCCCAGCTGATTGCTCCCGAGGGAGACAAAGTGCTGGCATCCGCCTCCACGGTGGAAGCGGACCTCCGCAAGTCCCTGAAATCGACCGGGAATGTGGAAGCCGCCACCGCGGTAGGCAAGGCCATTGCCGAAAAGGCGAAGGCCGCCGGGATCAGTGAAGTGGCTTTCGACCGCTCCGGTTTCCGGTATCACGGTCGGGTCAAGGCGCTTGCCGATGCGGCTCGCGAGAGCGGATTGAATTTCTGAACAGGTATCTATCATGGCAGCACCCGCACAAAACCAGACGGACGATCTTCAGGAAAAACTGGTTGCCATCAACCGCGTCGCCAAGGTTGTGAAGGGCGGCCGGAAGTTCGGCTTCACCGCCTTGGCGGTGGTCGGCGACGGCAACGGCAAAGTGGGCTTCGGATATGGCAAGGCCCGGGAAGTGCCCCTGGCCATTCAGAAGGCCATGGAAAAAGCCCGCAAGGATATGAAGAAGGTGCACCTGAAGGAAGGCACCCTGCAATATCCCCTGCGTGCCAACCACGGCGCGACTCGGGTGCTCATGCAGCCGGCCTCCGACGGTACCGGCGTGATTGCCGGTGGCGCCATGCGTGCCGTATGTGAAGTGGCGGGCGTCAAGAACGTGCTGGCCAAGAGTTACGGTTCCCGCAATCCCATTAACGTGGTGCGGGCAACCATGAACGCGCTCACGCAGGCCGAGTCCCCCGAGCGGGTGGCAGCCAAGCGTGGCAAGTCCGTCGAAGAAATCACGGGTTGAGACCGATGGCTGATAAGGGCAACAACACACTGAAGGTTACGCTGGTGCGTAGCATCCACGGCCGGCTGAAGAACCACCAGGCCTGCGTGCGCGGACTGGGTCTGCGCCGCATGCATCACACGGTGACGGTAGCGGATACGCCTGAGAATCGCGGGATGATTAACCGCGTAGCTTATCTGCTCCAGGTAGAGGAAGCCTGATTATGCGACTCAACGAACTGAAACCTGTCAGCGGCAGCCGGCCAGAAGGCAAACGCCTCGGCCGTGGCGCCGGCTCTGGTCTGGGCAAGACCAGTGGCAAGGGTCACAAGGGCCAATTGGCCCGCTCCGGTGGTGGCGTGAAGCCCGGTTTCGAGGGTGGTCAGATGCCCTTGCAGCGGCGTCTGCCCAAGACCGGCTTCCGCTCCCGGCTGGCTCAAGTGACTGACGAAGTGCGGCTGGACGATCTGGCGCGCCTGGACGCTGAGACTATCGACCTGAAGGCCCTGCGGGATGCCGGCTTGATTCATTCGCGCATCGAACGCGTGAAGATCATTGCAAGCGGCGACCTGGGCGGGAAGAAGCTCAACGTCAAGGGCCTGAAGGCCACCAAGGGGGCCCGTAAGGCCATCGAAGAAGCCGGCGGAAAGATCGAGGAGTAAGTCATGGCGGCTGGCGGCGGCGCGGTTCCAGGTAATCTCGGCAGCATCGGTCGCGCGACCGAGATCAAGCAGCGTCTGCTGTTTGTGCTGGGTATGATGGTGGTTTTCCGGATTGGGGCACATATCCCCGTTCCCGGTATCGATCCTGTTGAGATGTCCCGGCTGTTTGAAGCCCAGCGCGGCACCATCCTGGAAATGTTCAATATGTTTTCCGGGGGGGCGCTTGAGCGCTTCAGCCTCTTCGCCCTCGGCATCATGCCGTACATCTCCGCTGCCATTATCATGCAGCTGATGACCGCGGTGATTCCCAAGCTCAATGAGCTGAAGAAGGAAGGCGAGTCCGGTCGCAGGAAAATCACCCAGTACACGCGCTACGGCACGGTCGTACTGGCGACTTTCCAGTCCATCGGTGCGTCGATTGCCCTGGCCAACCAGGGTGTATCGATCATCCCCGCGGCCCAGTTCACCTTTGTCTGTGCGGTGACTCTGGTGACCGGGACGATCTTCCTGATGTGGCTGGGTGAGCAGACCACCGAGCGCGGTATCGGCAACGGGATCTCGCTGATCATCTTCGCAGGGATTGTCGCAGGCCTGCCGTCCGCACTGGGTGGCACACTGGAATTGGTAAGAACCGGTGAGCTGGCAACCATGTTCGCCATCATCCTGTTCTTCCTCGCCCTCGGTGTGACGGCTTTCGTGGTCTTCATCGAGCGTGGTCAGCGTCGGATTACGGTGAACTATGCCAAGCGACAGCAGGGCCGGCGCATGTATGGCGGTCAGACCAGTCATCTGCCGCTGAAGTTGAACATGGCCGGGGTGATTCCGCCGATTTTCGCCTCGTCAATCATCCTGTTCCCGTCCACCCTGATTGGCTGGACCCAGGATCAGGGTCCGGGCTGGGTGCAGCAGTTGGTGCAGTCGCTTCAGCCTGGCGAGCCGGTTTATACGCTGTTTTATGCCGGCATGATCATCTTTTTCTGCTTTTTCTACACCGCGTTGGTATTTAACAGCCGGGATACGGCGGACAACCTGAAGCGTTCCGGCGCCTTCATTCCGGGGATTCGCCCAGGCCGCCAGACTGCGGATTATGTGGATTCGGTTCTCTCGCGACTGACATTCTGGGGTGCGATGTACATCACTGCCGTCTGTCTGCTGCCGGAGTTCCTGATCATGAACTGGAACGTGCCCTTCTATTTCGGCGGTACGTCCCTGCTGATCATCGTGATCGTGTCCATGGACTTCATGTCCCAATTGCAGGCGCACATGATGTCGCACCAGTACGACGGCCTGCTCAAGAAGGCCAATTTGAAGGGTTACGGCCGGGCCGGGCGGCCCCGCTGATCGAAAGTAACGCGTGTTGTCCGCCGGGATTCCGGCAGCGCAGGAGACTGAAGAAATGAAAGTACGAGCTTCTGTCAAGAAGATCTGCCGAAACTGCAAAATCATCCGCCGGAACGGTACCGTCCGGGTGATTTGCACCACCGACCCGCGCCATAAGCAGCGCCAGGGCTGAGGCAGGCCGAATAATTGATCGCCGAGGCGATCTGAGGTATATTGTCGCGTTTCCGTGCGCGAGGCGAGTCAGGAGTTAAGCTGAATGGCCCGTATAGCAGGTATCAACATCCCGACCCACAAGCATGTGGTGATTGCACTCACCAGCATCTATGGGATTGGGCGTACCCGTTCGCAGCAGATCTGCGAAGCGGCGAAGGTCAAGCCCGACACCAAGGTGCGGGATCTCACCGAGGGTGAGATCGACACTATCCGTGGTCTGGTTGGCAAATTCGTCGTTGAAGGCGATCTCCGCCGCGAAACGGCAATGAACATCAAGCGTTTGATGGACCTGGGCTGCAACCGTGGCATCCGCCATCGCCGGGGCCTCCCCGTGCGCGGGCAGCAGACCCAGACCAATGCGCGTACCCGTAAGGGTAAGCGCCGTCCCATCACTCGCTGATCGTAAAGAGCAAACATAGGGTAGAACGAGATGGCCAAAGCCGGCACCCGTACCAGAAAGAAGGTCAAAAAGACCGTTGTTGACGGTATCGCCCATATTCAGGCGTCCTTCAACAACACCATCGTGATGATCACGGACCGCCAGGGTAACGCCCTGTCCTGGGCCACCGCTGGTGGTTCCGGTTTCCGCGGCTCCCGTAAGAGCACGCCTTTTGCTGCCCAGGTGGCGGCGGATCGTGCCGGCGAAGCCGCTCAGGACTATGGTGTCAAGAATCTGGAAGTTCGGGTCAAGGGCCCAGGCCCGGGTCGTGAATCCGCCGTGCGCTCCCTGAATAACGCCGGTTTCCGGATCACCAATATCACGGATGTGACCCCCATTCCCCATAATGGGTGTCGTCCGCCCAAGAAGCGCCGGGTCTAACCCGCGCGGAATACCAGTAATTGGCGGCCGGGTGATAGCCCGGAGAAAGCAGCCTCGGAGAGTTAGAGCAAATGGCGAGATATATCGGACCAACCTGTAAGCTGGCGCGCCGGGAAGGCACTGACCTTTTCCTGAAGAGTGGCGTGCGTCCCCTGGAGTCCAAGTGCAAGATCGACTCCGTTCCGGGGCAGCACGGCAACCGTCGTGGACGCCTGTCCGACTTCGGTGTGCAGCTGCGTGAAAAGCAGAAGCTGCGCCGGATGTACGGCGTCCTCGAGCGCCAGTTCCGCAAGTACTACAAGGAAGCCGCCCGTCGCAAGGGTTCCACCGGTGAGAACCTGCTCACTATTCTGGAAACCCGCCTGGACAATGTTGTCTATCGCATGGGCTTTGCTTCCACCCGCGCTGAAGCGCGTCAGCTGGTGTCCCACAAGGGCATCCAGGTGAATGGCGGAATCGTGAACGTGCCGTCCTATCAGGTCAAAGCTGACGACGAAATCAGCGTCCGCGAGAAGGCCCGCAAGCAGCTGCGCATTCAGGCCGCCCTGGAAGCGGCCAAGGAAGCCGGTCTGCCGCAGTGGGTCGAAGTGGACGAAAAGAAGATGACCGGCATCTTCAAATCCGCGCCCGATCGCAGCGATATCCTGCCGGATATCAATGAGAACCTGGTGGTCGAGCTTTACTCCAAGTAATTGCGGGGTCTGACAAGATGTCATCCTTGGGTGAATTCCTGAAGCCACGTCATATCGACGTGAAAGAAATCAGTGCCACACGGGCTCGTGTGGTGCTCGAACCCCTGGAGCGGGGTTTTGGCCATACGCTGGGTAATGCCCTGCGTCGTGTGCTGCTGTCCTCCATGCCGGGTGCCGCCGTGACCGAGGCGGAGATCGACGGTGTGGTTCATGAGTACAGCTCCGTGGAAGGTGTGCAAGAAGATGTGCTGGAGATTCTTCTGAACCTCAAGCAGGTCGCAATGCGCATGCATTCCCGCGAAGAAGCGACACTCACCATCAGCCAGAAGGGTGAGGGTGTTGTGACTGCCGGTGATCTGCAGACGGATCACGAGCTGGAAATCATGAATCCGGACCTGGTCATTGCCCATGTCAATGCCAGTGGTGAGCTGAACATGAAGATCAAGGCGCGTCGGGGCCGGGGCTACGAGCCGGCCACCCAGCGTGCTGAAGCCGAGGACGATAGTCGCCCGGTTGGGCGCCTGCTCGTGGACGCCACTTACAGTCCTGTTCGCCGGGTCAGTTACAGCGTCGAAGCGGCCCGTGTGGATCAGCGCACCGACCTGGACAAACTGATCATCGATCTGGAAACCAACGGCGGTATTGATCCCGAAGAGGCGATCCGTCGGGCGGCCACTATCCTGAGCGACCAGCTGTCCGTGTTTGTGGACCTGGAAGACAGTGTGGATTCGGCTGCCGAGGAAGACAGCCAGATTGATCCGGTGCTTTTGCGGCCGGTTGATGAGCTGGAACTGACGGTTCGTTCCGCCAACTGCCTCAAGGCCGAAAGCATTCACTACATCGGTGATCTCGTTCAGCGCACCGAGGTAGAGCTGCTGAAGACGCCCAATCTGGGCAAGAAATCGCTGACCGAGATCAAGGACGTGCTGGCTCAGCACGGTTTGTCCCTCGGCATGAAGCTGGAAGGTTGGCCCCCGGCCAGTCTCCAGGAAAAGAAACAGGCCTCCGCGTGATCGCGGCCTCATTACAGTAACAGGTCAGGAAAGCAGTCATGCGTCATCGCAAGGCAGGAAGAAAACTCAATCGTAACAGCAGCCACCGCAAGGCCATGTTCCGTAACATGGCGGCGTCCCTGCTGCGTCATGAACAGATTCGGACCACTGTGCCCAAGGCCAAGGAATTGCGCCGGGTGGTGGAGCCGCTGATCACTCTCGCCAAGAACGACAGCGTCGCCAGCCGTCGCCGCGCCTTCGACAAGCTGCGTGATCGTGAGCTGGTGACCAAGCTGTTCAATGATATCGGCCCCGAGTACAAGGAACGGGCCGGTGGTTATACCCGCATCCTCAAGTGCGGTTTCCGCGACGGTGACAATGCGCCCATGGCCATTGTCCAGCTCGTGGGCCGCGCCGAACCCCAGGATGATGAGGTGGAAGCCACCGAGTAATCGGCAGGCTCAAGCCAACGCGAAAAAGCCGGGCCCAGTGCCCGGCTTTTTCGTGTCTGCCAAAACATCTGTAGCCCTCTGCGGATTCTCTGTGTTAG